>MEUA01000037.1 GCA_001771505.1 candidate division WOR-1 bacterium RIFOXYB2_FULL_36_35 | reverse complement strand
CGGGCAAAAAGGAAGGGGGTTGGGGGGAAGGAATTTTTGCCCGCCTGCTTCCGTTCCCGTTCCGTTTGAGAAAAGGAAAAGCGGAAGGGGGGTTTGGGGGGAATTCCGCTTTTCCTTTACGAAATCAAATTGAGGACAGCCCCGCCACCTGCCTGAATACTTGGAAGGCAGAACACCGCAGAAAAATACTCTTTTCATTAAAAGAAGAAAAAATCGGGCGCGCGCAAAATGAAAAGAGCAAAGAGTATTTTTCTGTGGTGGTGCGAGCTTGTCGAGCGGTGGCGGGGCTGGCTTCCTTATTGGGGGGTTTGCTCAAAAAAAGTTCGAACATCAATCAAAAAACACCGCCAAAGTTGTTAATGAACCCCGATTATCCTAATCGGGGTTCATTTTATTTCTAAATACTGTATAATTTATAATATATGCCAAAGCGAATGAAAAATTCTTCTAATGGCCGTTTTGATTATCTTAATCTCTCTCCCGGAGATAGGCAAATTAAAAAAGGGATACTTAAAAAAGGGATAAAACAGATAAAAATTACTCCAAGCACAACGATCGCGGAACTTGTTTCTAATATGGCAGATATGTCAATCCAAGCCCGCAATATAGGCCAGTGCGCCAAAGTTTTGGAGAATATGTACAAAGACAAAAAGCGTCCTACGGTCTTTTTGGGGTTGGCGGGGCCTCTTATTGCTGCCGGCTTAAGAAGTGTAATTAAGGATTTAATAGTTAACAAGGCTGTTGATGTTGTTGTCTCTACCGGTGCAATAATATTTCAGGATGTTTACAATGCTTTAGGTCATGGCCATTTCAAAGGATCTCTCTTTGCTGATGATTCTCTTCTCCATTCCTTGAGGATTGATAGGATATATGATACTTATGTTGATGAGGAGATGTTTTGGCGGGTGGATAATTTTTGCGGAAGAGTTGCTGATAAAATGCCTACGGGCAATTATTCAAGCCGCCAATATCTGGAATATCTGGCTGATGAAATAGATGATGAAGAGGCTATTCTTTATCAATGTAGAAAATACGGGATTCCTGTCTTTGTTCCAGCCCTAAATGATTCTTCTATAGGTATTGGATTGACAGAACATAGGGTTCGTTGTAAAAAAGAAGGAAAACCTGGAATTGCCATAGATTCGATTATGGATAATGATGAAATAGTTCAAATTGTAGTTAACTCGAAGTCTACTTCTTCTATTTATATTGCCGGAGGTGTCCCAAAAAATTATATAAATGATGCAATAGTTATGGGATACATATACGGGCGTGAAAAGGGTCATGATTATGCTGTTCAAATAACAACTGCAGTTGTCCAAGATGGGGGACTTTCCGGATCAACATTAGAAGAAGCAAAATCTTGGGGTAAAGTTGATAGAAAAGCAAGATCCGCCATGGCCTGGGTTGAACCAAGTGTCTCTTTGCCTCTTTTGGCAGGTTATATTCTGGGGAGAGGATTGACTAAAAAAAGATCAAGATTAAAATTTAAGTGGGAATATGACAACTTAAAGGAGATGAAAACAGGGTGATTATTTTGACCGGTGGGGCGGGTTTTATAGGAAGCTGCTTTCTTTCAAAGCTTAATTACGAGGGAGAAAAAGAGATAATAGTTGTTGACCATTTGGGTTATACTTCAAAATGGAACAATTTGACCGGAAAATCTTTTTTGGATTATTTTGAAAAAGATGAGTTTCTAGATAAACTTGATAAATTTAGGCCGCATAAAAAAATGAAAGCTATTTTTCATATCGGTGCGTGCTCTTCTACCATGGAAACGGATGCTTCTTATCTTATAGAAAACAATTATGAATACTCTAAAAAGCTTGCAATGTGGGCATTTGACAATAACGTCCCTTTTTATTACGCTAGTTCGGCTGCAACCTATGGGGATGGAAGGTTTGGTTATTCAGATGAGGATGAAAATACTTTAAGGCTTTTGCCTCTTAATATGTATGGGTATTCTAAGCATCTTTTTGATTTGTGGTTATTGAAAAATAAATTGCTGGATAAAGTTGTAGGGTTTAAATATTTTAATGTGTTTGGGCCTAATGAATACCATAAAGGAGAGATGAGAAGCCTTGTTGTAAAAGCATATCATCAAATTAAAAAAGACCGGAAAATAAAGCTTTTTAAATCTTATAGACCGGAATATAAAGATGGTGAACAGCAAAGAGATTTTATTTATATTAAAGATGTAGTCAATCTTATGTATCATTTTTATGCTGAGTCAAATGTTAGAGGCATATTTAATGTCGGCACAGGAAGGGCGAGGACATGGAACGATCTTGCCAATGCTGTTTTTTCAGCCTTGGAAATTCCAACGCAAATTGAATATATTGATATGCCGGAAATAATGAGAGAAAAATATCAATATTTTACACAAGCTGATTTATCGAAAATGCGAGAAAAGGATATTAGTATTTCGTTTGCCTCTCTTGAAAATTCAGTTGCCGATTACGTGAAAAATTACCTCGAAAAGAATTCCGCTTTTTTGGCATAAGCGCAAAAAATAAGAAATTTCCTTATAAAATTAACGATATATATGTAGAAGATTAATTTTTTTGAATAAGGAGTTTTCTTGTGACCGGATTGAGATTATTAAAAGAACTAATTCCTTCTGTTAATTATTGCAAACCTGCTATTCCTTATATTCCTTTGGCGCCAGATTCAAGAGGAAGGTTGGTTAGGCCTGATGAACCCCGATTAGGAAATCGGGGTGAAGATGAATTTGAAGTGCCAAGGACTAAAGATGACCTTGTTGCCAGCCGTCTGATTGATTCTGATCGTTTGAGGGATATTTTAAAGCCTGGAGAGAGAAAGACTATTCTCTTTTTAGGGAGATCGGGGATTATGGATGAGGGGGCAAGGGGTGTTTTTATGCGTAAGGCGGAAGATATTACCTGCAAAGCATTTTCAATTCTTCGTCGTGTTGGCGTTTATCCTGAAGAACATTTTAATGTTGCCACTTCGCTTACTGAAGGAATTATTGATGTTTTTACAAGAGAGATTGCTTTTAGGTTCGGGCTTCCTGTTATTGCTTTTGCGAACGAATGGTATATAAAGACAGCTGATTATGTCAGAACTGACAGCGTAACCATGCCGCATATTTATCGTACCGGAGATGGAATTACAGATTACTCTCGGGAGAGTAGCGGGTTTAGCGATCTTGTCTTTTGCATGGGCGGCGCCGAGTATACCTTTTTACATGATGTTCCCCAGTCAATATTGCAGAATAAATCTGTTGTGATGTACGCGGATGAATCGCTTCCTCCATGGGAAGAGATTGTTGGGCAAAATGGTTTAGATAGTAATGGATCAAAAAGACTGAAAATGGGGAATTGCTGCCTCCTTGTCAGGGATAATCCAAATTATGCTTATGGAATGCTCAGTGATAAATTGACTTTTATTAGTGGTAGGCGATGGAGCAATGAAGAAGTGTCCAGAAGAATAAAGGTTATAGACCGTGAAGAGGCTCTGGCTCAGGTTTTGTATGAATTAAGTGGAGGGGTTGGGGATGTTATGTCAAAATTTAATGATATAAAAGAAAACCCTATCCCTTTAGAGCAAATAGGCGCTGGATTATTCAGAGATGTATCTTTTGTTTTATCCGTAGCCGGCAGATCACAATATAATAATAAGCCCAATTCTTTTGCTGAAAAAAGCTTTGTTGAAAATTTTGTTGATAAGCTTGTTTTTTATCTGAGATGGCATTATGCTATCTCCCCTTATGAAATCTTTGTGATTCATGGCATGAGTGATTACGGTTCTGATAGAGTCTTTTTGGATAAACTATTGAGCAGAGGGTTTCGCGGATATGGCGTTGTAAGACCACTTTATGCGGATTATGTGAATAGTCATTCAAAGTTTATCTCCCCCTATGTTTTAACAGATGACACAGATAAGGCTTATAGCAGCGCTTATGTCGGCAATGGATATTCTGATCTACTGCTTGCCTGTGAAGGGAACGGAGGAGTCGCAGCTCATGTGGAAGCCGCAATCGATTATTCTGTGCCGGTTATTATTACTCCAATTACAGAAGATTCTGCAATTTCTATTTTTTTTGATCAGCAGGATGGAAAAGAAAAATTGAGGATAACTAATATTGCCCCTTATTTTCAAGGGAAAATTGCTAAGGGAAACTCGCGGTACAGTGGTAATCTCTCTTTTACAAATGAAGCATCTCTTGTGGCCCGATTTATTAGTAGATCAATTTTATTAAAAAGAGGGATCCCCTCTGTAATAGAGAGAGAACCTATGCTGATGTTGGCTTGATTTTTTGTTATTCTTGAAAACGCCTCAAAAATTCTGTAAAATGAATATATTATCTGTCTTTAGCTATAAGTTGACAAGCCGCGGTAGCTCAGTCGGTAGAGCAGTAGCCTGAAAAGCTATGTGTCGGCGGTTCGATTCCGCCCTGCGGCATTTTTTATTACCAAGAGAGATAGCTCAAATTTATCCTACCTTTTAAAATTATTCTCCTTTTATTAAAGTGCGGAGATCTTTTGTCCAAGATGGGTCTGTTGCGTAATGGTCATTCCCGTGAAAACGGGAATCTATTTCTCAAAAAACAACCCCGATTATAATAATCGGGGTTAAGATGGATCCCCGCTTTCGCGGGGATGACAAATTGCAAAAACTATCATTACGCAACAAGCCCAAGTTGAAAAAAAATAGAGCTTTAAAAACTTCGAAAATGTTGTAAAATAAATATCGTGAGTTGCAGATTTGATTCTAAAGTTTTTTTGTTTTGAAGAAAACCTGAAAGGGAGGTTGTTGATGAAGCTCATTTTAAAAATTGAAGCTCTATTCTTCTTGGTTTTTATGTTTTTTTTGTCCCACAATGCTTATGCGGTCTCTTATGATCCCGGAATTAAAGATGTATTGGAAGGGCAGGCTTTTATGTATAATTGGATGTTTATTTCTTTGGGGGGGTTAATTGTTTTGGGAATAGCTGTTTTTGCAGTAAAGGCCCATTTTATTTCTTTGAAGAAAAAAAAACTAAAAAATGAAGAAATTCAAGAAAAAGAAGCTTCGAAAGAAGTTCCACAATTAAAAGAGCTTGAGGCAAAATTGTTTTTTACCGCAGCTGAACTTAAACAAAAAGAAGCAGAAAATGAAATATTTAAAAAAGAGCTTATGAAAATGCATGATATTATTGAAGAGAGAAGAAAAAATGAAGAGATGCTAAGAAAAAGCGCCATAGAACTTAGAAGAGAGCAAGAGCGAGTTGTTATGGAAAAAGAGCGGTTGGCCATTGAATTAAACAAAAAAAACAGCCCGCGACTTTTTAGTGATATAGATATCGAAGAAATTATTGTTGTAGAAGGGGAAACTTCTAGAAATTTGAGGCTAAAAGAGGATATGAGCGCGCAAGAAATGAGCATTAAAAGAGTAATTGAAAAAGATGAGGTTTTAAACAAAAATAAAAAGATAAAAAAAAGTAAAACAACCGGAAAAAAAGTAGTAATAAAAAAAAGAGGGTGAAGGGTTAAATGAAAAAAATTGTTTTTTGTTTGTTGGTCAGCTTATCTGTTTTTGCTTTGGCAGGTGCGCCTTTTGCAAAGATGACTTTTTATCTTATAGACAATTTCGAGGATAATTCGTTTTCAAATAAATGGTATGTTTTTGATAATGTGGAAGGGACGCTTGTTGATAATCCTGGCTTAGACATAGAAGATTCTGTTTCCGAAGCTTGTGGTGAAAAATCCTTAAAATTGATTGGAAAGACTAATAATTGGTATGTAGGAGGGATGGGGACTCTTTTAGAGGTTGATGGCATGGATTATTCCAGAATTGTTATAGATGTTTATGGAAGTTCTAATTTTGGAAAAATTAAATTGGAACTTTTCGAAAAAGAAAAAGATAAGGTTGATCAAAAAGGAAATCTAAGTGAAACCAAATGGGTGGTTGAAATTCCTGTTTTAGGAGAAGGGTTTACAAGATATTCCGTTCCTTTTTCTTCTTTTTATTCTGAAGATACAAAAGATTCCGGCAAAGTAGTTTTTCATGGCCGGCAGGGAGGAAATATATCTAAGTTGCAAGCCATATTTGTTGCATCATCTAAAGAAGGTGAATTTGATTGCATGGTTGATAATTTGATGTTTACTTTTTAAATGGGAGGTGGTCAAATGAAAAAAATATTTTTTGGTTTTGTCATATTTGTTTTGTTTACTTCTGTTTCACTGGCTATTTCTTTTAAAGATTTTGATGAAGAGGGGGTAAGTTTAAAGGCAGGACCTACCGATGTTGTGGAAGGTTTGTCCATTGCGTGGGTTGAAGCGGCCCTTTATCCTAAACGTGTTGAAAAAGGGCAAGAACTTTTTCTGGAAGTAAAACTTACTTCTAAAGTTGAAAAAGTTTATGCTCAATTGGACTTTGGGAATACATCAGAAAAGGTTGAACTTTCGTCAAATGATGGATTTTCATGGACTGGTGTTTCTAAAACTCCTCCTAATATTGTGGAGGGGGGACATTTGGCTCAAATAATTATACAGGGTAAAAAAGAAAAGCAGATTACCAGAACTTTGGATTTTGTTGTTTTGGCTGGGGATACAACAACTGCTAAAGCATCGGAATTTGATATTACAACCCTGACAGAGGTTAGTTTTGTTGGAGATGAAGGAAGTATAAAGAAATTAGGAAAGGGAGAGAAGATAGCAGCTTTTTTTAAAGCTCCTTTTTATAGGGTTAAACTTAAAGATGGTACTGAGGGGTGGGTTGAAGCTTCAAAAGTGAAAGAGCCTACAGAGGAATTTTATTTTAGAGGATATAAGTTTTATAGCAATAGAGAGTATGACAAAGCTGCAAATTCTTACTCTCAGGCAATCAGACTTGATCCTTCTTACACAAAAGCACATTATTGGTTGGCCAAAACTTATCTTAAGCTTGGGAAAGATTTATTGGCAAAAGACCAGTTAATAGAAGTTATGAAGCAAGATTCTAATTTTACCGGGGCCAGAAGGTTGGCATCTTTGCTTGTTGATAATTATTATAAAGCTGCTTTAGATAATTTGGGCAACAAAAATTACAAGGGCGCTTTAACTAATCTAAATAATGTTTTAGCTCTTAATCCCAATATGCTTTCTGCTTGGATTAAACTTGGTGAAGTGCATGCTATTGTCGGGTCAAAGGATGAAGCTAAAGTCGCATGGAGGGAAGCGTTAAAAATTGATCCGGAAGATAAAAATGTAAGAAGCTTGCTTGGTTATAATGATAGTGTTGCTAAAATTGAAAAAGAGCCTGTTAGAGTTGCCTCAGCTTCTAAAAAATTGGAAACTAAAAAGGATTTAACAAATAACAATAATGCGGTTTCAAAGGATTTTGTAAAAGATTCTATTAAACTGGTTCAGGTTTCAAAAACAACAAGAGGGACATCTGTTGTTTCTGCCATTAAATCTGTTATTGCTCTAACAAAATCGCTGGGAACCAAGGTTGATGAGGTGGGGTGGAATGTTTCCGCCATGGAAAACGGTTTTTTGGTGCAATACGCTTGCCGTCAACAGCGTAAAGGACGGGTTGAAGCGGAGAACTTTGATTGGAGGATAGATCCTGACAGCAGACGGGTTATTGCATTAAATGATAATGCAAAGCTTTTAATGACCCGTTGGTAGTTTTATATTAGTGTATAGGTTTTTGAAAAAAAGGGATCTTTTTAATAAGATTCCTTTTTTATTGTATAATAAGTTGTGGATATTAGCTGTGACCGTTGCATAATGGTCATTCCCGTGAAAACGGGAATCTATTTTTCATAAAACAACCCCGATTATTATAATCGGGGTTAAGATGGATCCCCGCTTTTGCGGGGATGACAAATTGATTACGCAACAAGCCCTAGCTGTATTGCCATGTGTCATAAGCTATGAGCCATAAGCTATGTGTCGTAAGCTATGTGTCGTAAGCTATGTGTCATAAGCTATGAGCCATAAGCTATGAGCCATAAGCTATTAAGCCGATGTAGCTCAGTTGGTAGAGCAGCTGTTTCGTAAACAGCAGGTCGCCAGTTCAATCCTGGCCGTCGGCTTGTTAGTTTATAGCTTATGGTAAATGGCTTATAGCATTTTGTAATATTATAGAATATGAGAGTGTTGAGAAATGTCTTTCCGTGGCAAGCTGATTGATTGTCGCATTTTGTTTTATATTTATTTTTGCGACAATTTTTATTTTTTGTTATATAATTTATGTATAAATAGCTATGGGCTATAAACCATATGCTAATACGCCGATGTAGCTCAACTGGCAGAGCAACTGATTTGTAATCAGTAGGTTGGTGGTTCAATTCCACTCGTCGGCTGTTTCTCCCTAATCTTTTATCCCCGACAAAGATAATCGGGGTTAACTCAAATTTCCTCTCTACATTTGATTATAGTATAATATCAACTACAAATGATTTATTTGATTTATGGTGATGAACAGTTCCTTGTACAGGAAGAGTATAAAAGTATTTTGGATAAAAATCCTGACGCTTCTGTCGAAAAACCTCAAGACGTTTCGGATAAGCAGCTTGTTGAGCTTATCTTTATGCATTCACTTTTTTCACCTAAAAGGATAATTGTTTTGGACGGATTTGATTTTGAAAACGCAACTGACCTGCTTGCTACTTCTTTTTCAAACATTCCGGAAGGGGTTATTGTTGTAATTAAAAATCCAGTGGCGCTTGATAAACGCTCCAAAATTTATAAGATAATAAACGCCCATGGAAAGACTTATGAATTTAAAAATATTCCTGAGTGGGAGGAGGAGAAGGTTGTAGATTTTGTAAAACGAACATTTTTAAGGTCAGGGAAAAGCATAAGCAATGATGACGCCTACTTTTTGGTTGAAGGGGTGGGGCGCAATCTTTCATTGCTTAATTCAGAAATCGATAAGATATCAACTTATGTTGGAGAAAAAGAGTTGATAGAAAAAAGCGATATTGAAACTTTGATGATCAGATCAGGCCTTGATCTTTTTACTCTTTTAAATTCAATGTTTGAAAAAAATGCTCTTATTGCTTTTAGAGCAATTAAGAGTCTGTTGAAAGAGAAAGAAAATCCTTTATCTATTCTAGCTTTTTTGGCTTCGCAATATAGATTGCTTTTAAAAGTTAAGCTTTTGTCTTCTCTTGGGAGAGACCCATCTCAAATTGCCCGGGAATTAAAATCTTCTCCATATTATATAAAAAGGCTTTGTGATCGTTCCCGAATATTTAATGTTAATCTGTTGAAAGAAGCCTTGCTTATGATGTATGATGCTGATCTAAAGATGAAGAGCGGGTATGATAGTGAAATAGAATTGTCTTTGCTGATTTCGAATTTAGTAGGATGAATTTTTCATTTTTTCTTATAACTTTGAACTATGCATAAAAAACGTTTAACTTTTTTTTTAATATTTGTTGTTATATCTTTTTTTATTATCTTAATAAGACTTGTAGATATTCAAATCATTCATCACTCTTTTTATAAAAAAAAGGCGGAGTCTCAACGCCGCCGTATAATCCCTATTGCAACAGACAGGGGCGATATTTATGACCGCAACGGTGAGCTTTTGGCGACATCTATAGATGTTAAATCTATATATGTGAATCCAAAAGAGTTTGTAGCTTATTCTAAACTTGAAAATGCTTTGGATATAACTCTCCCCCGATTTTCCAAAAAAAGATTATTTGCATGGGTCAAACGAAAAGTTGACTCAAAAACAGTACAAAAAATAGAAAATCTAAACTTGCCTGGAGTTTATTTTCTTGATGAAAAGAAAAGAATTTATCCTAAAGGGAGCTTAGCTTCTCAGGTTTTGGGGTTTGTAGGAGTAGATAATGAAGGTTTGTCCGGCGTTGAATTGTCAATGGAGGACTATTTGAAGGGAGAAGCATTGAATATTGTTACAGAAAGTGATCCTGCAGGCTATGAATTGTTGACTAAACGTGAAAGTGAAAAGAAAAAAATTTCTTCCGGCTCCAATATTTATCTTTCCATAGATGAGAGTATTCAATATTTTGCGGAGAGAGAGATAAAAAAAGCTGTTGAAAAATATTCAGCTTTGTCTGGATTGGTTATAGTAATGGATACTAAAAGTGGAGAAATTTTAGCCATGGCTGGCAAACCGGATTTTAATCCTAATAATTATGATAAATTTAGTTCCAAAGTATGGAGATGCAAGGCTTTGGATATTTATGAGCCTGGCTCTACTTTCAAAACAATAACCGCAGCGATCGGTCTAAACGAAGGGGTTATAGGTCTTGATTCTAAATTCAATGCTTTGGATAAAATAGTGGTGGGGGGGAAGACTATAGAAAACTCTCATAAAATAAATTGGAAGGGGAACCGGTTTTGTACTTTGTCTTATACGCTTGAACAATCAATAAATACAGCGATGGTTCAAATAGGATTAAAACTGGGAAAAGAGAAGCTTTATAACGGCATAAAAAATTTTGGGTTTGGGGATTCTGTCGATGTTGGCCTTAGAGGGGAATCTCCGGGAATAGTAAGGCATTTTTCTTACTGGTATGCGCCGGATATTGCCATGATGACATTTGGTCAAAGCATTGCTGTTACTCCGTTGCAATTATGCTTAGCCTATCTTGCTATAGGAAATAAAGGAGAGCTTGTTAAACCTGCATTAATAAAAAAAATACAAAGTGAAGATCAAAAATTTGTTAAAAAATCGACAGTTAACAAAATAAGAAACGCCATATCTAAAAAAATATCATCTGAAGTTTTGGAACTTTTGGAAAATGTTGTATTGAAAGGTTCAGGAAGAAGAGCAAAAATTAAGGGATTTAGAGTTGGGGGAAAGACTGGGACTGCACAAAAAGCAAATCCTGATGGAAGAGGATATTTTAAGGATAAATATATAGCTTCATTTATAGGTTTAGCTCCTATTAGTGATCCTAAAGTTTTGTGTTTAGTTGTAGTTGATGAACCCCATGGATCAATTTGGGGAGAATCTGTTGCGGGTCCTGTTTTTCAACGAGTCGTAGAAGAGACTTTAAGATATTTAAACATTAAACCGGACAATTTGACAGGTGAGGCGAAAATCGCAAATTAGGGTTTCGAATCTGAAAAAAGATCTACCATAAATTATGCTATAATAGAAACAATAAAATGATAAAAAAACGTGTATTATCCGGCATTCAACCAAGCGGAAAACTTCATCTTGGCAACTTAGTTGGAGCCCTTCAAAATTGGGTTGAACTGCAGGATGATTATGACTGCTTTTTCTTTATTGCCGACTATCATGCTTTAACGACCGGATATGACAATGTTAAAGAATTGCCTAAATATGTTAAAGAGGTTGCCATTGATTTGTTGTCTGTCGGGCTTACTCCTGAAAAGTGTACTATTTTCAAACAATCTGATGTTGTAGAGCATTGTGAACTGCACCTTCTTTTTTCAATGATTACACCTCTTTCTTGGTTGGAGAGGGTCCCTACTTATAAGAGTAAGATTAGGGAATTAAAAGGGAAAGATTTAGGTACTTATGGGTTTTTGGGGTATCCTGTTCTTCAGGCTGTGGATATTTTACTTTATAAGCCGGCCTTTGTTCCGGTGGGGGAGGATCAGCTTCCTCATCTTGAAATTACAAGGGAGATTGCAAGGCGGTTTAACCATTTTTATGGCAGCATATTTCCCGATCCGAAAGAACTTTTAACCCATGTTCCTGTTATGCCCGGGCTTGATGGAAGAAAAATGAGCAAAAGTTATGGCAATACGATAGCGTTGTCTGATTCTCCTTTAGAGATAAAAAAGAAGGTTAATTCGATGATTACAGACCCTGCAAGAGTTAAAAAAGAGGATGAGGGACATCCTGATATTTGTACTGTTTTTTCCTACTATAAAGTTTTTAATAAAGAAAAAGTTCTTCAGATAGAAAAAGAGTGTAAAAATGCTTTTCGAGGTTGTGTGGAATGTAAAAAAGAGTTTTTAGCGGGACTTCTTGAAGTATTAAAACCGATTCAGGAAAATAGAAAAGAGATAGAAAAGGATCATAAAAAAATACAAGAGATTTTATGCTGTGGAGCGCAAAAGGCAAAGGATATTGCGTCAAAAACTTTAAAAGAGGCTAAAAAGGCCATGGGGCTTAGCCAATGACTGTTCCTGTTTTCAAAATAGAGACGGAAAAATATACCGGCCCTTTTGACCTTTTGCTTGCCGCAATAAAAGGCGAGCAGCTTGATGTTTTTGATCTCTCTTTGGCCAAGATAACTTCTGCTTATTTTGATTATTTAAAAGAGCTGGGGGTTTTGGATTTATCCTCGGCTTCTGAATTTCTTTTAATGGCAGCGATCCTCTTGGAATTAAAGTCAAAGGGTATTTTGCCAAAGCCAGCGGATGTTTTATTACAGGAGGAAGAAGAGGAAGTAGAGCAGGATCTTGCTAAACATCTGGAGGAGTATCAGTTCTTTAAGCAGGTTGCCGAGGGATTGAAGGAAAAAGGAGAGGTTTTTAGAAAGGTTTTTTCACGTTATCATAGAGATGAAGGGAGAAGAAAGACTGAAAAAGTTGAGTACGCGTTTAAAAATGTGAGCTTGGAAAAGTTAATTGAGGCATTTAAAAAAGTTTGGGATTCAATTCCCATACAAAGAGAGTTACAACATATAGAAGATGAAGATATAACTTTGCCTCAAAGAATTGAAGAGATAACGGATATGATAAAAAGTTCTTCTCAAGGGGTCTTTTTTGAAAATCTTTTTATTCGCAGGACAAGGCTTGAAGTTGTTGTGACTTTTCTGGCGATTTTGGAATTGGCAAAGAGAAGAGAAATAAAAATTACACAAGGGGGGATTTTTGGTGGAATTACAATTAAATGCACTTAAAAAAAATATCGAGGCCTTGCTTTTTGCCACAAGAAAACCTTTGTCTTTGAGTGAATTATCTCTGCTTTTGGAATCAAACAGCTCCGAGATTGAGAAAGTTATCTGTGAGCTTAGGGTGGAGTACGAGAGCAGAGGGATAAAGATTTTTGAGATTTCTGGCGGGTTTATCATGGGAACCGACCATTCATGCGGTGAATACGTTGACAGGTTATTTAATATAAAAGTTGAAACTACATTGTCTCCTCAATCTATGGAGACACTTGCCATTATTGCTTATAAACAACCTGTTACAAAAGCTGAGATAGAAAAGATAAGAGGCCTTTATTCCGATGGTACAGTTGCCACCCTGCTTGACAGAGGGTTGGTCGAAGAAAAGGGGAGGGCCGATTCGCTTGGCAGGCCGATTTTATATGGCACAACAGAGGAATTCTTAAAACATTTCGGGCTTAAAGATGTTTCTGATCTTCCAATAATAGATGAGAGTAAACTTGGCAAGAGCCGAGTTTTTGAAGTGGCGTTGAAGTGATGTTGACAAATTTTGAGGCTTACTCCATAATGTATATATACATTATGGAGGTTGATTGTGATGCATAGAACGCAGATTTATCTTGATGATAGGATTTTTGAGTTTCTTGAAAAAGAAAGAAAAAAGACGCATACCCCTCTTTCGGAGATAATCAGAAATAGTATTAAAAAAAATATAAAAGATAATGTTGATTCAATAATATCAAAAATGAATAAAGTTTCTGGAGCCTGGGAAAAGATTTCTATATCTCCAAATAAATATTTACGAAAAATGAGAGAGGACAGATTGTTATGATTTTTGTTGATTCTGATGTTTTGATATGGATTTTGAGAGGCGATAAACAATTTAAAGGTGATTTTTCCGCGGCGGTTAATGAATGTGACGGCGCTATATATATTTCTCCAATGCAATTTGTTGAGATACTTGCGGGAGTTAGAGAGACGGAACGACTTGATACTGAATTATTTCTTAATTCTTTACAGGTGCTTCACATTGATAGTGAGATAGGCAGGTTAGCAGGTGAATATATTAGGAAATATAAAAAATCTCATAATGTTCATACAACGGATGCTATTATTGCAGCTACAACTAAAATTAACAATTTAAAACTATGGACATGCAATAAAAAGCATTATCCCATGTTGAAATTAAGTGAATTTTATAAATAGTTATTTTTTTGGCAAGAGCCGAGTTTTTGAAGTGGCGTTGAAGTAATATACTTATTTTTATACTACTGGCAGGTTTTCCAGCTCATCTCTAAGTTGTATCGCTCTTTGGTATTCTGCATATAACCAGTGTTTTTCACCTTCTACTTCTGTAAATAATTCCTGCAACCTTTGGATGTGGTCTTTATTGCCTAAAGTTCTTGCTACTCTTCTTGCAAGGTTTTCGGCATTTAAGTTTGGAGGTATGGAGGGATTCTTTCTTTGAAACGAGATGTCTCGTGAAGAGAGAATTTGTTCCGCTATATGGACAAGATGAAAGAAGGGAAAAAACCATAGCCAGATTGTTTTACATAGGATATTCGCATCTGAGAAAAAAGAGACAGTTTGAGGATTTAATCTATCTATCATATTAGACGTGATGTTATTGGTGAGGTAGTCTATTCTTTCTGAAGATATTTTTATGTCGCTTGATAGATGTGCATAACATTCTTTTAAAAGGTTTATTAATGACCGTGATGGTTCAATTGTAATAGTGTTTTGAAGGCGTAGGACTAAAAACTCAGTTTTCAAACTGCTAATTAAATCTGGATCATCAGATTCCTTAATAATAGCTGTAAGTTTATTTTGATTTCTCTCTAAAAAAGCTTTTGCTTGAGGATGTTCTTTTTCGCAAAGTTTTAATATCCTTTTTAATATGTGGAGATTGTTTTTGTCTTCCATGAGAGATTTGGCAAATTTTTGGTCTTCAAGTAGAATTGCCCATGCTGTATCATCATCTTTTTGTAATAAGGTTTTTATTGCATCTCCTCTTTTTAAAAGTTTACTTAAATTGTCTTTGAGTTGTTTTTCTTCTGTTGTTAATGGCCTGATCTCTTGAATTTTTGTTTCATTGAACATATACCGTTTGTAATAATTATCAAATAAGTATTCTTCGATTGGATCGCGCTCATTTTTCGGTATATCAGCTATAAGTCTGTATTTTTCTATAGGGCTTAAGTTCCTTACGCTGGCAGCTGTTGGTCTGTTTGTTCTCCCTGATAGTAACGTAGCTTCAATGCTCCCGTTTTTAATTGCAGTTGGTATCCGACTTGCGATTACTGGAATGCCGCATCTTTTAATTTCATCTATTAGTTGAGGAGTAAGGCTTGCTTTTCCTTCTCTTATGGCTTTCAAGCTCTTTAATAAATCTGGAGAGACTTCTTTTTTAACCGCATTGTCCATGGTAAAAGAGATAACTTTATTGAATATTCTCATGATGAATTGTTATCGTTAGATTTGGGGCAAAATTTCAAAATTTAGCAGCGTTTCCGGATCCCATAAAAACAGGGGAAGAATGGAATTTATAGTTATTTTCTTCCAGATTTTATCGCTATTAGAACCATCTAAACGTATTGATGCTCTGTTTGTATAAGTAACATATGTCCAGGGATATTTGGGAGCAACCTGTTTTAATTGTTCATCATCCCAGGGAGAACGATGCAACTCCTTGCCGCGTATAGAAGGGGGCAATAGCCATTCGATTAGTTCCCATGCTTTTTTATCTGTAAAATTATCTTTTGGCTTTTTAGGGGAGATTAAAATTGAATGCCAATATGAGGCAGTGTTAATATCAAAGTTTAAAAGAATAATTTCAATATTTGGAAGATGATTAAACACTTTAACCATTCCAAGCTTTTGTCCTTTTGGATGTATAGTTTTATAATAAGAGGCCAAAGCAAAAGAGACATCCCTAATTACCTTGGGATCGTCATGGTCTTTTATTTCCAGTAAAATTTTCTTAAAATCTAAATTGTTATCTCCTGCTGATTCCTGGGCTATAGCAATCTGGCCGATTTTGATGAGATGCAAAAGCTCCTCCCTCGTAGAAAATATTTCATGGCTATAAAAATCGAGACCGTTGGAACATGGGAGAGTATCGGGCTCAGCCGTTTTTCGTTTTTCTAATATTTCAAATATCCACTCTTTAATATTTAATCCACTTTCTTTTTCAAATAGTTCAATCTCCATATTTAAGTAATATTCACTTATAAAAGGGCCGGCAATGCCTGGTCTGTTTATTTCTCTTTCAGTCAGATATTTTATTGTCTCTTTTAGAGATGGTGAAAGATTTTCTGTAGCATGGTTGTAATACCACATTCCAAGAACTTTCGCGGCATAAGCTCTGACTAAAATATCTGAATGATCGAGTGCGGAAAAAAGAAAATATTTTGCTTCATCCCATGTTTTTTTCGGATAAAAATAAAATATTTTAGCCGCCTCAATATAATTTTTTTGAAGATGAGGAGCTGTTTTTCCTTTCTCAATGTCATTTAACCATTTGTTTATAAGAGGATGTGGGGTCTCTAAAAAATAGATAAAATAATCAAAAAACTCCAAAAACCATTCTTGTTTTTCTTCGAAAATTACCCCAAAAACAGGGAGAATCTTATTGAAATGTGTATCTATTCTGTTTGACAATTTCTCACTCCAAAGGCCGATTTTAATATTGTGAAACGCACTATTTTTAATTTGAATATCATCCCATCTAATAAGTTTAAGCATTAAAGAAAAAAACTTGTCCCACAAATCAGCTACTGTTTGAGAGTTTTCTTGGCCATATTCATGCAAGGGGAGTTTGTAGAAATCATGGAGCGATAGTCGTAATTGCTCTATGTTTTTTGCTTTAGCATATTTCTCGATTCGGCTTAACTCTGCTTTAAATTGATCAATTTTTGATGTTTTCATAATTATATTTAGAATATATTATCATATTATAGAGCGGAATTGCGGAGAATATTGTGGTAAAATAACGAGTAGAGGTGAATAGAATGAGCATTGTGAAAGAAGAAGCTATTAAATTAATTGAAAAACTTCCTGATGATTATACCCTTGATGAAATAATGGCTGAATTATATTTTAAGCAAGAAGTAGAACAGGGTTTGGATGACATAAGAAAAGGCAAAACTTACTCTCATGAACAAGTTAAGGATATGATAATTCAATGGCGAAAATCGTCTGGTCGGAACTAGCAAAAGATCACTTAAAAGAAATTGATTCTTATATATCAAAAGGCTCTCCTCTTTTTTCAATGATTTTTATAGAAAAGTTAATCCATTCTGTTGAGAAAATATCTTTATTTCCTAAATTGGGCAGAGTTGTTCCTGAGTTTGCAGATGAAAATTTAAGGGAAACATTTTTTTATAACTATAGAATTGTATATTTTGCAAAGAAAGAAGAAATAGCGATTATTGCAATTGTGCATGGAGCAATGGATATATCCAAGAGACGAGAAAATGAAGATTGGAAAAAGGATATATAAATAATGAGCTCAACTGATGCACAATTACATGAAATATTTACCTCTATCCAGGGGGAGGGGATTTATCTTGGAGAGAGGCAGGTTTTTGTCCGTTTTTCGGGGTGCAACCTTTCTTGCGATTACTGCGATACCGACCAGGCTCTCTCTTTAACTTCCGAGTATAAAGTAGAACAGACCCCCGGTAAACATGATTTTAAAAACTTCAAAAACCCTGTTTCTAAAGACGAACTTCTAAATCATATATTAGGTTTGTATAAACCGAATTATTTTGTACATTCTGTTGCTATAACCGGAGGAGAACCACTTTTACAAGTCGATTTCTTGAAAAATTTTCTTCCGATGCTTCAAGAAAAGAAGATTAGAGTTTATTTAGAGACAAACGGAACATTATCAAAACATTTGGAAGAGATAATCAATTTTGTAGATATAATATCTATGGATATTAAACTCCCTTCATCCTCTGGAAGCGGCATGGAGATAAGAGACTATAAATTTTTTTTAGAAACGGCATATCTTAAAGAGGTTTTTGTTAAAGTAGTGGTTACACCGTCCACGATTATTAAAGAAGTTGAAGCCGCAGCAAACCTTGTTGCCGAAGTTGATAATAAAATATCGTTTGTAATTCAACCTGCAACCCCAACAAAAAAGATTAAACATCAGCCGTCAACTTCCGATCTTTTAGCCTGGAGAACAGTTTCTAAAAAGCATCTGGAAAATGTAAAAATTATTCCGCAAGTTCATAAGGCATTAGGGGTTTTTTAGTATTGTATGAATCCCGATTATCCTAATCGGGGCGAACATAGGCTCTTTAAGTTCTAAATTATCCTTTTAGTTTAACAATTATTTCAGATAGCCACTTTATATCTTTTTCTCTTTCTTCTTCGTATGAAAGGGTCTGCATCGATTTTAGAAGCTCAATTTTATATGCTGCTGCCTGGCTTGCCATATCTTCCAATTTTGCTTCTATCCATTTTGCTCCATCAGGACTTATATGCAAACCAAGTTCTCGGGTTCTTAACGTATGATTGTTTATTTTTCTTGTTAATCGCTCAAAATCTTTTTTTGTTGACGATAGAATTCTATTTAAGTGAAGTTCTTTTAGTATGACTACCGATTTTAACCATGCCAATCTTTTAGCTTCATGTATGACTTCTTCCATTCTCTTCTCGGTCTCTTTTAAAGTCAAAAGTTTTCTTTTTATAAAATTGTTTTCTATTGATAGGCTGTATTTTTCTATTAAGTTTTCTGTGATTAAAGTTTGAATTGTATTGTTTCTTAATTGATCCTCGAGAGATTGTATTTCTGATTTTATTTTTATTTCAATATGTTTTATTCTTATTGCTTCATCCGTAAGAATTATAGTCTCTTTACTAAAAAGGACTCTTAATCTTTCCCATGGAATTTCCAGCTCTTTTATCATTTCTATTAAATCCGATAAATTTACTGTTATTTTCCCTGAATAATAATCTAAAAGCCTTTGTGGCCTTTGGGATTGTAATACAACAAAAGAAGCAAGCTTAGGATCGTTGATTTTAGCGTTGAAAAATTCCATAACAAGTTGTGACAACAAGTCGTAAATAGCTTTCTCAGTTTTTAATTGTATATCTGTTATAAGCTTAGGATCAATATTTTTTTCCAAGACTATTAATGTTTCATAATTTATGGGCAACCCTAAAAGTTTGTGCCCGTATAAAACCGCGTATTCTTCAAGTGAGGCCTCGTTTTCTTTCCCGAATTTGTCTTCCGGTTTTGTCTCTTCTTTTGAGATGGATACTCTTTCATGAGGATTAAATGAGGGGGAAGTTTTAATAAGTCGCCTTTCTAATTTTACTCTTGTTCTTAAATCGTTTTGAGGGAGCCCTTCCTGAACCTCTATCTCTGGTTTGTCTATAGTTGTGGTTTTGTCCATCATTTCTCTTGCAAGGTCTATAAAGTTTCTTATAGTGTTGTAGTCTCCCAGCCTGTCTCCTACGCGATTTCTGATCATTTCTTTGTCTGCGGCAGTAAAAATAGCTTGTGAAGAAATTGCGATTGCTTCTTGTATTGGATTTAATGGAGCATTGGGGTTTATTTGTTCGGCCATGGCAAGTATAGTGTACTGCTTACCGTTTGTTGTGTACAGTGGGATTGTAAAATTTTCTCATAAAGATTATGTAAGAGGGACATAATTTCTTTATAGGGCATTGTGGGCATAATGGTTTTCTGGCAATACAAATTGTTCTTCCATGGCTTATAAAGAGGTGGGGGAGGATGAACCAAAGTCTTTTCGGGAAAATTTCCATTAAATCTTTTTCAATTTTTACGGCATCTTTATTTTTTGTAAGACCCAGCCTTTGAGATAGACGAATTACGTGTGTATCGACAGTAATCCCATAAATTTTGTTGTAAGCATGCGATAGAACGACCGTGGCTGTTTTTCTTGCCACCCCCGGCAATTTTAAAATTTCATTCATTGTATCCGGAATTCTTCCGTTGAAATTTTTTAAAATCATTTTACAGGCGTTTATAATGTTTTTTGCTTTGTTTCTATAAAAGCCAGTAGATCTTATCTCTTTTTCAAAAGTTGATTGCCTGGCCCTTGCGTAATCCTTCACAGTTTTATATTTTTTAAACAGATTTTTTGTGACAATATTTACTCTTTTATCTGTACATTGCGCGGAAAGAATAGTCGCGACTAAAAGATCGATAGGAGCGCCGTATTTTAAAGCAATTCCGGCGTTTGGATATTTTCTTTGTAGAGTTTTAATTATTTGGAAGGATTTGTTGGTGTTCATTGTGGGGTTCCAGTAGAGGCACAAGATTTTGCGCCTCTACAATAATCTTTTATTTCATTGAGATTGCTTGAAGAGGACAAGCGTCAACACAGTCTTTGCATGATGTACATTTATCCGTGTCAACTTTTGCTACATTATCATCCATTGCTATGGCTTGAGACGGACATGTATCTATGCAAACACCGCAGCCTGTACATGTATTTGGATCAACAAATGCTTTTTCTGCCATATCTATCCTCCTTTTTCAGTTTTTTTAGTTTGAAACTTCGATCGCCTGTGTTGGACATTGGTCAGCAATTCCTTCAAGATCACAAGAATCACATGATTGTTTTATAAGCTCTGCTTTCCCTTCTGAATCAAAAGAAAAGACTTCGGGGCAGGCATCTGTACAAATTCCGCACCCTATACATAATAATCTATCGAGAGTTACTGACATATTTACACCTCTTTATACTCTATTTCAAGCCCAGCATTAATTTTATTTCGGGTTTATTAAAGCCTATTATTATTTTACCGTCTATATCAAAAACAGGGACTCCCATTTGTCCGGATTTTTGAATCATTTCTTGCGCCATTGCTTGATTTGTAGAGACATCTATATCTTCAAAAGTGATATTGTTTTCTAATAAAAAGTTTTTGGCCATTTTACAGTATGGGCAGGTAGGCGTAGAGTAGACTTTAATTTTTTCTTTTAGCATTATTTCCGGGACCTCCTATAACTTTATATCAAAGAAACCTCGCCTTTCCCTTTCCGAAATCTTTCTTTCACAATCAGGGGTGCAGACTTCTTGTTTTGGTGTTATACACAATGCACATCTTAATTGTTTTTTATTCTTTTGAATTACTACACTTAACTGCGCAAAACAGTTTGGACATGTTATCCTGTCGCCATGTTTAACATCTTCAGGTAAGTTAATTTCGGTTTCACATACCGTACATTTTAAAATCTCGTTAGTCATTTATTTATGCCTTATTTTGTTCCATTGATTGCTTTTAAGAGCTCATCTGAGTCAATTCCGTGTACTTCAGCTGCTTGTTCCAATGTTTCTCCCTGAGCAATTACACAACCTAAACAGTGCATGCCATGAGACATTAAAACTGAAGCAGACTGCGGTTTTATTTTAATAATTTCCGCAATGGTCATTTTTTTGGTTATCTGCTTGTTTTCTTCACTCATAATAACAATATTATAGCGTAAAAATTTATGAGCGGCAAGGGTGGGGCGAATGGCAAATGGCAAATAGCAAATGGCAAATAGCGAATGGCAAATAGCAAATGGCAAATGGCAAATGGCAAATGGCAAATGGCAAATAGCGAATGGCAAATGGCAAATAGCGAATGGCAAATAGCAAATGGCAAATAGCAAATAGCAAATGGCAAATAGCAAATAGCGAATGGCAAATAGCAAATAGCGAATGGCAAATAGCGAATGGCGAAGAACGTCTCTAGCTTGTCTTATTTTGAAAAACTAAAAAATTATCGGGTGAAATCAGCATAAATATCCTGAAAAGAGAAAATCTTCTCCTGATTTTTCTATTGAAAGGTTTTTTATTTTTATCGCTTTTAAGAGCTGCGTTATCCCTTCTCCTTCGATAGGGGTTATTGCTTCTTTGCCGCCTATGATTTTAGGAGCTACAAAAAAATAAATTTTGTCGACTATCCCCGCAGATAGCGCTTTGGCATTTGTATTTCCTCCCCCTTCTATTAGAACGCTTATTATTCCCATTTTTCCAAGGGTTTTGATGATTTTTTTCATTTCGAAAGACCCATTTTTTGTTGTCGCTCTAATAACTTTTGCTCCGGTCGATTCTATTTTGGCTATTTTATTTTCTTTTGCGTTATTTGAAACAATAACTATTGTTTTTTCGGGTTCAATTCTTAAAACTTTTCGGTCAACATCAATTTTTGCGAGCGGATCTAAAATTATTTTCTTGGGATTTTTTATTTTATTTTTAATATTGCGCACTGTAAGTTCCGGGTCATCTTTTATAATAGTTCCGATTCCGATTATTATCGCATCTACAGTATTTCTTATTTTGTGGCTTCTTTTTCTGGATTCTTCCCCTGTTATCCAGAAGCTTTCTCCTGTTTTTGTGGCTATTTTACCATCCAGGCTCATTGCTGTTTTTAATATTACAAAGGGCAGGCCTGTTGTAATATATTTAATAAAAACCTCATTAAGTTTTTTTGCTTCTTTTGTAAGAAGCCCTTTGTTTACTTTTATTCCTGCTTTTTTTAATTCTTCAAAACCTTTGCCGTTGACCTGTGGGTTTGGATCTTGCATAGCTACGACAACTTTTTTTATGCCGGCTTTGATTATAGCTTTTGTGCATGGAGGATTATTTTTTGTTTCAAAAAAGCAACAGGGCTCTAAGTTAACATATAAAGTTGAGCCTTTTGCTTGTTTTGCGGCTTTTTTTATTGCCCAGGCTTCCGCATGAGGGGTGTTTTGTTCTTCATGATATCCATGGCTTATGATTTTTCCGTTTTTTACTATTACAGCTCCGACCATCGGATCGGGAGATGTTTTTCCTTCCATTTTTTGGGCCAAATGAAGAGCCTTTTTCATAAATTTTATATCATTTTTATTCCACATAATATAATTTTATCACTTACCCCTGATTATTCATACTAGAAGGAAGTTCAATATAAATGAGCGACTAGAGTGTTTTTAAATATTTCAAAATCTTTGGAAATTCTTTGTCATAAAAAATCGCAGATCCTGCCACCAGAACATTTGCCCCAGCATTTACAGCTTTGGAGGCGGTTTTTAAGTTGATACCGCCATCCACCTCTATGTCTACATTTAATTTTCTTTTTTTGATCTCTTCTCTTAATTGTTTTATTTTGGGAAGGATTTCTGGCATAAAACTTTGACCTTCAAATCCGGGATTTACGGACATAACAAGAACCATAGCAATTTTAGTTAAAATATCGAATACTTTATCAGCAGGAGTTGGGGGATTAATAACAACTCCGGGTTTTACGTTGTTTTGTCTGATTAGCGCGATATCTTCGTCCAGATTTTTTGACGCTTCAACGTGTATTGTTATAATATCGGCTCCTGCTTTTGCAAAAGAAGGTATATAGCGATCAGGATTTTCTATCATTAAGTGGACATCTAAGGGAAGGTTTGTAACGTCTCTGCAAGCTTTTACTATGAGTGGCCCGATAGTTATGTTTGGAACAAAGTGTCCGTCCATTATGTCTATATGTATTAAATCTGCGCCGGCTTCTTCGACTTTGTTTATCTCTTTTTCCAGATTTTTAAAATCTGCGGATAATATTGATGGCGCTATTTTTATCATTTTGTAAAGAATTATAGCATATATTTGTAGCGCCAAGAGGTCAGTATTCACCCCGATTAGGAAGTCGGGGTTCATACCTGGGGAAAGTTCCAACACTCTGCTAGAATTCTGTTTGT
The DNA here is from genome assembly GCA_001771505.1 of candidate division WOR-1 bacterium RIFOXYB2_FULL_36_35. Taxonomy (NCBI): domain Bacteria; kingdom Bacillati; species candidate division WOR-1 bacterium RIFOXYB2_FULL_36_35. Next base: position 12,622 of record MEUA01000037.1, on the reverse strand, counting down.
ATATGAATAATCGGGGTTAAATCCTCTAAAGGGGACTTTGAAACGGGGTTGGGGGTAATTCTTCATTATTTTGCATGGAATCTATTTCGTAGTTGCCTATTGTGATCGAAATAATTCTTCCTATTTTTACTACTTTACCAGGTTCAGGATGCTGATTGGTTACAATAATTGAGTTATCATATTTAGCCTCTATTTTTGCTTTTAATCCAGCATCTTCGATCCTTTTTATTGCTTCTCCTTCATTCATGCCTATGATGTCAGGGACAATTGCTTCGGGAATCGAATTGAAGTAGGCAAAATATAAATATCCTGCTAAAAAAGATAAAATAATTGTTGACACTATAATTCCCATAAAGAGAAAAGGGTTTTTCAACTGTAATTTAACGGCAATAAAGAGCAAAACAACAGCTACGAAGAATAAAAATATAAAATATATTAATAATGTGTTGTACATATACTATATTTTTTGCTCATATTTGAAATTAACCCCGATTCTCCCAATAGGGATTAACGTCCTCCCAATAGTGAGCTTAAAACAGCATAGACAATACCTGCTAAAGCTGCAAGCAATACTATTTTTGCCATAAAAAAACTTTTTTCAGTCTCTTTTTTTATTTCACGAACTTCAATCTCTTTAGGGTTGGGGACATTTTCCAGTTCTATTTGAAAATAATCTGACTCTACTGTGTTGTCTATAACATTTTTATTTTTTATGCTTTGAGATAACTCTGAAATATTTTTAAATCTTAATCTCGGGTCCGGCTCCAACGCTTTTTTTATAATATCTTTTTGATATTTTGTTAAATCTGAATGTAATTCAACATTACCTTTAAGTTTTTGGATCTGTTTTTGAAAAGGGGATTTAAACAGGAGCATTTTATAAAGTAATATTCCTGTTGCGAAGATGTCGGAAGAAAAAGAGGCTCGGCACCCTGACAATTCTTCTGGAGAGAGCGTCTCTTCATTTTCTATAATTGCCATTGCTTTTTGCGAAGGGGATTCTTTTATATCTCCTTCTATTACAAAATCGGTAAGTTTTACCCCTTTTTCATCAATTAAAACATTGTTTTCGGATAACGCGCCATGTATTATTCCTCTTTTATGGGTGGCTTCCAAAGCTTCGCATATTTGTACAATATATCCTTCCGCTTCATCCGGTTTTATTGTTTTATTTTTTATTAAATCTTTAAGAGGAACCCCTTTTATAAACGGACGTACATAATAAAATCCCTGCCACCCGTAATCACCGTCTAAAAGCTTGACAATCCGAGGATGGATTTCTGTTTGCAGGATTTTTACCTTTTGTTTCATTGTTTTTATAAGCGGGGAATTTAAAGTTCCTCTTTTATAAATCTTTATTATTATAGACTGGTTTCCCGATAAAGTGGCGCCGTCATAGGTAAGAGAAAAGAAATTTTCGCCGATTTTTTTACCTGTTTTGAATTTGCTTTTTAACAGTCTCTCCATTTGAATAAATTATAACATTTGTGTTTATATTAACAAGGCGATTAAAACCCCGATTATCTATATTGGGTCTGTTGCGAAATTCATCTAACGTCTCGGCTTCCATTTTTATCTATATAGCAATAAATCTTAGGAAACCACGACTTTTAGTCGCAGGTTTCACCGATAAAAATAAGTATTTTGCAACACTCCCAATTTGTCCTCCCCGCGAAAGCGGGGATCCATCCCGTCTGGCACGGCACGGGAATGACCATTATGCAACAGACCCATATAATAGGGGTTAATAATCGGGGTTAATGTAAAAATCAAATTTTACTTTTGAAGATCGCCTCTATTTTCAATGGTTTTAATAAGCTCTTAAAATTCACCTGAAATTTTTAAAAGGTATTGGCGACTACATAGAACGCATATAAATTAGGATGCAAATTGCAAGGTATTTGTTTTGAAGCTTGAAAAGCTCTCTATTTAATAACAGGAAAGACAGGCAATAGGGACAGAAAGGATATAGATAAATGGGATACGTTGTAAATAGTTCTCTCTGTGGGGTTAATCTCTCTTTACCCCGATTATTCACCTCTATTAGGAAATCGGGGTTCATACCTGGGGAAACTTCCAACACTCTGCTAGAATTCTGTTCGTCTAATAATCGGGGTTTAGTTCTGAAATTTCACCTCAAAATTTTCGATATATATGTGGGAAATAGATTGAATTGTGTGAGGTGTGGAAATGGCAATTAGAGCAGTAAATAATACACCAGATGCATTAATTCCCAAAAATGGGTATGCTGAATCCCTCCGTTTGGTTAATGAGAAGCTGAGCAAATCTATGCTTGCGAATAATAGATTGATAAGTAGATTCCTCGGTCGTGTTGGTACTGCTGTCGCGGCATACAGCAGCTTATCAATGGCATTGGGAGAAAGGCTTGGTGTTTACGTTGATTTTTCTTCTCTTTCCCATGGGTTGATAGATGGTACCGGATATTTATATTATTCTAATTTTGTTTCTGCGCTTGGCATTTTTGCTTCCGGAGTCATAGGGGTTGTAACACTTGAGATTGCAAGAGGGAGAGTTATTGATAGCTTTAAAAAATGTTTTGTGAAAAGTTTTGAAGAAGATTCAGAAAATTTAGCTAGATTGATTGATGATTATTCAGAGATTAATGTTGATGCCGCGAGAGAAGAGATTAATGATGGACTAGAAAGATCGAAACACTACTTGGGAAATGAGTTTGTCGGAAAGGTAAGAGCTCTCATTCCCGATAGACTAAAAAGACTTATAGATTCTGAATTGGGGTATATAAAAGATGGAATGATATTACTTCCTCCAATGCTTAAAGGAGAGATGCATTTTTTGGGTAAACAGGTTTTGGAGCTTTTGGATTCCGCATTAAGAGTCTCTAGAATGAGGGCTTTGGGGCTTCTTTTAAAAGATTATTATGAAGAGGATATTATTTTAGTTGATGAAGCAACTGTCGGAATTCGAGAATATTTAAAAGCGAATGACAGTGCGATCTTAAATCTTCCCCTCCTTTTTCGTTACGTTAGAAGGCATGAGCTAACATATTCTATCAGGCAGATTGTAGAGAAACCTCAAATGAATAGAGGAGAAAGGCAAAAAGCGCGGATGGAGGCGAGTGATCTGATTTTACAGATTAATACGATGTTTTTGTCGTTAACAAAGAGAGAAATTCAGGAAATTACAGCAGAATTAGCACATATTTTAAATTTTGTTGACAATGAAGATTTTCTTTGTGATGAATCAGTTACAACCAATGAAGATCTCAATATGATAAAAAGCTCTTTGTCGCAGTTTGAGAGATGTTTGGGGTCTATGAGTGAAGTACTGAATCCTGCGGAACTTTTTGTTTATGTAACAAACTCGAGCGGTTTATTGCTTGCATTAGAGCACATCAAACAAGATAACGAATTTGTCAGGCTAAACGAGTTAAGAGATTTGGATTCTTTTATTTCAAGGGTGAATGTCCTTTTTTCTTCTTCAAATAATGATTCTCAAGTAAAGATTGTTGCTTCAAAAATCAGAAACTTTGCGAATAAATATAGAATTAGGATGAGAAAAAAGATCAAGTATGCTGGCCCTGATATAGATGGAATAAAAAAACGCTTGAGCGACTATTCAAAAGGTGGTTTTGATCCAAAAGAAGCTGGGTTTGCAACCGCAGTTCTCGGTAGTTTTACAGATGCTATTGAGTTGTTAGGTGAGAAGAGGACTGTGTCTGCCGGGGTAAGTGATGGTGGGGATAGCGGCGGCGCCGCGGTAGCAGTGATAAAAAGTTCTAAGTGAGGAGAATAGGTTATGGTCAATCCTATTAAAAATAAATTATTGCAAAGAGCGGTTATGTCAATGACCGGAAATAAGTTTAGTTGTACTCCCGGAGGGAGATTATTTAGAGTTGCACTAAGAGATGCGCTTGTTCCGGCAGTTGGGAATAATCTTCGTTTAGCTACACATTTAGCGTCTGATAGAAGCCTTGTTACAGGTGACGGGAAACTTGATCTGGATATATTTCAAGCCAAAGTTGGGCCTTTAAGTGAGGGGACCATTGAGTTATTAAAAGCCCGCGATCTTGTTGGCAAGAAATCTTCTATCCCTGGCTTATTGAATAGTCTTATCGATCGTTTTGGCGCCGCCAATCCAGAAAGTAATTTGGTTGTTTGTACAGGATTAAACCCTGGATTAATTGAGGATGCAAAAGCGGAGAGGGCTAAGCTGGATCATGTCCATTTAAAAGGAGATGAAGTTAGGCCAGAGGCATCAGGTGGGGGTGCGGAAAGTACTTCTGTTGCGGCATCAGGAGGTGGGAGTGGTGGATACCTTACAAATGCTGTCATGAGAGATAGGGTTACTAATTTTAAAAGGCTTTTAAGTAGTAGTGTGAGAGAAGAAGAGAAAGAGGATGTTTTAAATAGATACATTAATGGAGAAAGACTTACTGATATATATACGGCAAGAAAAGTTTTTGAGAGATTATTAAAAAGTGAACGGTTGGGGAGTCTTGCAGGAGATGCTTTGCGCGTTCTTAAAGGAGATCCTTCTCCTTTAGCTACAGGAGATCAACAGAAATTGGTATCGGATGAACTTAATGTTTTAAAGAATGGCATAATGAACCGTTTTGTAGAGTTTTTGGAGGGAGGGGAAGATGGACTTATTTACTATCTTGCTTACCTTGTTTTAAGTGAAAACGGAGCTGATTATGCCAAAAAAGTTGCTTTGCCTACGAATTTAAGAAATGCTTTGGATGTTGGGTGTAAAGCAATTAAATCTCAAGATGCTTTTGAAAAAAGTAAGAATCCTAAAAGAGCGGATAGCAAAGTCCCAGATCTTGTTGGAGGGTCTTTTGTAAGATTCTGTTTAGCGGAAGAATCTACTCCAAGTAAGGTTGGTATATCTTTTGATCACCTTTTAAATGTTTTCACAGATCCCGGATCATCAAGAGTTATCAGGAAATCTGTTACAAAAATCTTGGCAAGTATGTTTGCGGGAAGAGAGCAGGAAGTTTTAAGCTATGCAAAAGCAGCCCTTCTTTCGGATGATAGAAGAGTAATTGAAGATGGGTTGGTACTCGCCAGAGCTCTTTATCCTACGTTGGGAGATAAAGAGGATAAGATTGAACTTAGAAAATGTATCGAGGATTTATATAGAAGGAAGGCTAATAAGCAAAGAGATGTCGAAACCGAATTGGATACATCCATTGAAGAGACTCTTATATTTTTAGAGCAGACGACATTGTGTAGGGCAAACAGAGTTTGGGCAAAGACAAATGTCCTTTCAAGGCTTGGACTAAATGATAGATTAGAAAAAATCAGATGTGATCTTTCGAAGGAAAAAAAAGTTCAGCTAAGAGAGCCGAGCGCAGATCCACTTCCTGATGAAGATGATAGAAGCACTTTTGAGTATTTACAAAAATTAAAAACCGGCAAAATTAAACTTATTAAGTTGTGTGTAGAAGGTGGTATGGATGAGTATGTTTGCGCCGAAGAGATTGGTGAAAACAAAATTAGATTCCTTGGTAAAAAGGAAGAAGATGGAAACAGAAGGATTCAGGATGGCATTATTCAAAAGGATGGTTCGATAATTGTTAAAGATCAAGTTGTTGGTGATTATGTAGGCCAATATAAAGTTGATCATGTTCAGTTCCTTGCAACTGAGTATGAGACAGATGCATCAGGGAGAGAGAGAGCAAGATTGACACTGGAATCAGTTCTGAAAAACGGGTTTTTACGAGCTGTTACCCGCAGTGAAGATGATGGAGTTGTAACCGTTGGTTCTACGGATAAAGATGATATTAGAAAAGATCAAAACGAGGCTTTAGCCCTAGGGAGTGTTGCAGGCCTTGTCCAGATGTCCCTTATTGCTGAAAAGAAGTATCATATGTTTAATGGGGGGAAGATTGTTATATTTGTAAGTAAAGGGGGAAAGGGGACCAGGATGGGTGTTGAGTCTACGGCAGAAGATATTGATAAAGGGTTTACTGCTGTACTTAATTCAACGCAGGAGACATGTTCTTTTACTTGTGTTGTTCCAATTGCCATACAGTTGCCAAACGCAGGTAAAGATTTTGCCATCCTTGCAGGCTGTGATCAGAATTTATGGTTTTTCTTTAATATTATAACTGCTCCAATCAGAGTGGGAGAGAAATATTTAAGAGATGCGAATGAAGGAATTATAGTATTTTCTTCTAAAGTTGAGATAGAAGGAAAACCTGATACTCAATATGGGAGTATTTTAGATTTAGGACATCTTTTGGTTTTAATGGGATGCCTTTATGACATGGAAGAGAAACCTAAGGAGATAGAAAAACTGCGAAGGGTTGTAAGGCGCTTAGTTCTTGAAATGGCAGGATATGCCGTAGATATTAGTGATGAACAGCTTGGGAAAATGGCCGTTGGAGAGGTATACAAAGAAGCTGGCAAAGTTATTTTGAAGGATTTAAGCCTCGACTTTGACAGGTTTAACCTGTTTATTACTGGCAAATTTGTTCATAAGGCAGGAGTTCATGTCCCTGAGTGGTTAAAAGAGGCATTGGATACTACAGATAAAATGAGAGATCTTAAAAAGATCGGAAAAGCCGAAGAAGCTTGGACAACTCTTGTTTTTGCTGCGGGAAGATCTGCCACAAAGAAAGAATGGGATGAAATTGGAAAAGAGTTGGGGATTACTCTCAAGTATGCTGAAGCTTGGAAAGTTTTGAGAGATGTTGCAGACGGATTTATACACAGCTATTTGAATACTTTCTTGTATGCTTTAAAACAGGTCCTTCTTCGCGACCTTGGCGGAGAACTCAGCAGAATGTCTTTTACTGTTTTGGATGATGGAAGACAGATTGAGCTTATGAATCTTTTAAGCAAAAACCCTTGGTATGATTGGGCTGGGGTGTTTATTCGTGCAATGTTTGAAGGATTCAGAGAGGCAAGAAATAAAAAGAGAGCGGCATTGCTAGAAGAAGTTAAAGAGCTTGAAAAGACTAGAACTGATCTCCTTGCATTGATTGATAAAATGCAAGATTACCCTGAACTTCAGGATAAATTTAAAGAGGAGTTTGGTTTTAACGATTTTGAAGTGACAGAAGGATATGTTCGCAACTTGAAGGTTGATAAGCGAGATTGTGTTGTTATAGCTGGAACTCCACTTGAGCGTTTAATACGTGCCAGAGCTTGGATGAAGGTTCGTGAAAAAGATGAGTTTAAACATGTAGATCCTCGTGACTGGTTTGATTATATGCGTGTTTCATTGAAAGCCTATAGATTACACAATGTAGCTGTTGCTGTCGGGAGTAGATTTAACGATGGTGGAACTATTGTGGATAGTCACCAGGAACATTTTGATCTTATGCATCAAAATGCCGCATTTAGGGATGCAAAACGGCTTCAACAGCAGGCAAGCCTTTATCCTTATAATCTTGTTCCGGGGATTGAGCTTGCGGGAGTTTCTATAAAAAAAGAAGATACAAGAGCAGAGTTAGACGTGAAGTTAGTTAAAAAACTTCTTATTAATATTACGAGGTTAAATTTAGATCAAAATAATTTGCTTGGTTTGGATAGTTTAGGAGAGGATAGCTTAGCTAACAAGGTGCTTCAGGAATATTTTGAAGATCTTTCAAGCGATGAGCTTAGGTTAAAAGCTGTTAAGATGAATCTTTTTGGCTCAATCGGTAGGCCAGAGCCACTTGCAGGACAAAGAGAATCAACGGAAGATGAATTGAGAAGAAAGCTGGAGCTTTTAATAATGACAAAAGGTAAAGCGGTAGTTTTAGATAGAGGGGAAGAGATTAAAACTAAAACAATAAAGATAGGAGCCCAAAAGGCACAAATGATTAGAGTCGGGGCTAAGAAAGTTGAAAAAGCTGAGTTGGGTGATGATTTCTATACTGCTTTACTAGCACAAGGTTTTATTGATGGCGAAGGATATACTATACCTGAAAAATTTGATAGTTATGTTGTTCATTTTAGAAGAGATTTTAATTTAGAAGGGCTAAATGTTGGCGAAAGAGATCAAGCTGATAAGAAAGACAAAATATTTGAAATATTGCAAAAATATCACGGTGTTGTAATTTGGGATCTGGAACACTCTTATGTTGCAGGGGATCTACCTTCAGGAAGTGTTGTTAATCCTTGGGTGATTGTGAACAAGGCAAAAGTAGCCAAACCGCTTTATATCCCTCACTATAAGTTGATAAATGGTCTTGATTATGAAGATCCGGTTATCCTTATGCCAACAGTTTTTCAAACTTTGGAAGATGGTTCCCTCCCCACGCATGAGAGAATAGGGCGAGGAGCAATAGGCGTTATTTACAAGAAAAAATCGACTCGAGATGATACTGTCGCAAGATATGTTTTGGGGCATATGGGAAATGCTGAAGATGCCGAGCTTGAAGGATTAACTCTTGCGCTTGAACAGGATGTTGCAGATGCCGATGTCAGGTTTCCCGACGGTAGGAGGGTTGATGCTGCTCAATATATTTCTACGAAGGAGAAATTAAAACCTGAGGATGTGATTTTTGGGGCGGGGCAGCTGTGGAAATCGCTTGGAAATTTACTGGAGAATTATTATGAGGGAACTCCAAAGCAGATTTGGGATAGGTAAGGTGAATTATTATGTCTAATTTAAATAGAATAGATGCATCAAGCGTTGGATTTTTGAAAGGGTTTAGAGGGAGTCGGTCTTCTTCTTCACCTTTGAGCCATGCAGTTGTATATGTTAAACCTGATGGAATGGTTCTTCCTGGTGTTCCCATGAAATTTATTATGGAGACGGCGGAAAGGCTTAGAAATGAAGGATTTGTTGTTGATGTTAGCTCTCCTCTTCTTGTAGCGCCGCATTTAAAATCAGGGCTTCCGGAAGCTTTTTATAAGGATGCGTGGGGAGAAGCCATTAGAGGCGGGAAACTGTCTGAAGCAAGAAGAGATGAAGTAGTCCAATGGCTGTGTTGTGCGCATCCAAGCAGGCTTCTTCCAAGGGCTCCTCTGTTTGGTTCTGTTTTAAGAGGGATACCGACAAGTGAAGCTAAAAGAGGCTTTCATGAAGCTTTGAAGGACATTGTAGGAGACACAAGGCCGATAGAGGCTGTAATTTCAGGTAAAATGACGGCGGCTGATTCTTTGAATTCCCGTCGTTACGATTTTATAATGAATAACGGTGCCTCTTTTTATAAGTGGGGAGAGATGGAGCCCTGGGGAAATATCGGACATAGATCGGCTTCGCAGGATGACGCCCTCTATGGAGTTAAAGAGATAGCCAAATTTTTTGCAAGACTTAATCTGATCGGCTTTTTAGATAAAGATATTACAGCTTTATGTTTTGCAAACCATGATACCCTTGTTGGTTCTTCCAATTCTAATGTAATTAGCAGAGTTTCTATATTAGATGTTATTAACGTTTTAGCTGAGCGCAATGGTTCTGTGCTTAATGTTGATCATCTTGGTTACGCTTTTAGGGGAATTACAAGCGGATTTCCTGTGGGATATGCCCCTGATGACTGGACAGTAAATCATGGGATACTTTTAATGAGGGATTGTATTAATGAGGCTGAAAGATTGAAACAATGGAATAACGAACTCGTTTCTAAGTCAGGTTTATCAAGTGATAAATTGGCGCCATATTATGAAGAAAGGTATAGTGACGTTAGTTTTAAGCCGGGAGAGAAATTTCAGCTTTTTACCGTAACAGGGACATCTGGTGTTGGTAAATCTACCTTTGTTGAGGGGGCTGTAAAGAGTTCCCTGAAAGCAAAGGTTATCCCTATCTATACAGACAGAGAAGTTGCAGGGCATACATTTGATTATGAAAAAGAGCAATTCTCATCAGAGATCGCCATGTCAAAAGATGAGTTTACAGGACGAGAAAATGATGGATCTTTTCTTGTTGTTGAGGGTGAATTTGGAGTAAGGTACGCGGTGGCAAAAGCTGATGTTTTGAAAGCTGTTATTACGGGCGGGCCGCATATGATTGTCTGCGGGCCGTTTATCGCAAGGATGCTTAAAGTGCTTGTTAATAAAATGTTGGAAAAAGAAAAAATGACAGGCAATATAGAGAAGCCTGTTGTGACTCTCTATTTACAAGCAAATGAGAAGGCCATAAGAGAGAGGCTTGCAACTAGAGAGAAAGAGACAGGTCGCTCTGCTAAAGATAGGGTTGATCATGCAATTGCAGTTCATAAAAAACTAGAAGAGGGGAAAGACGGCTACGATAAGATAATTAGTACCGTAGACAAATCGAAAAATGAAGTTATTGCCTCTGCCATCACTTTTATGGAAAGGGTTGTCGTAGAGAGCGGTCATGAGATAAAGATCCCTATTCCAAGTCTTGCCATAGATACTGACCTTGTAAGGGTCTCTTTGGTGAGGGGACTTATGGCTGAAATTTATGAAGGGATTATGGATCCTAAAGTAGATGGAGCTAATTTTAATAGTATGGCGCAATTTTTTGCAGAACAATATGCAAAAGATAAGAATAGTTCTGTTGTTGGTAAATTGCAGCAGTACTTAAAAGAATTCTGCAGGTTGCGAACTGGCAGATATCCTATGACGCAATGGGGACAGGATGTCTCTTTGCATGATATGGGGACACCTTGGCATATCCTTTTAACAGCCCTTTTAATGGTTGAAATTGGCTTTAGCAGACCTGATTCTTATTCTGTTTTAGGAGATGGGTTATCATCTCTTGCTCCTTTTGATAGTGAATCAAAGAAAGGGACTATGTTAAGGTGGTGGAGAGGGTTGGCTGCTATGTTCCCTTTGGAATATAGGGTTTTATTGGCGCTTACTCACGATCTTGGTAAAGCAGGGGCGGGGGATATTGAAATTCTTCTTCACGACAGAGCTGGGTATGAAGGGGTCAGGAGGACAGACTTTCTTGAGGGGGCAGGGCTTCGAGCGTGGGGGGAACTAAGGGTTGCAGAAAACGATGTTACTTCTATAATGAAGAAGGCAAAGGATCTATTTGATAAGTCTAAACGTGATGATGGCATTGTTGTATTTAAAAAATATGATGATGATAAAGTAAAAAATAAAAAGAAATTATATGATGGTATAGATAAAAATAAAGAATTAACTGACACTGAAAGAGTCGCATTAAAAAAGCTTGTGGATCAGGCTGATTACGACAACAGTGTTGAAACAGTTAAAAAGATTCTTGAGCTTACAATAAAATATCATCACATCTTTGGAAATCTTTATGTCGGGCACGATTCTCCCATAGCTTTCGCGGAAATGCTTGAAGACAAGGATGTAACAGATCTTTTGTTATTGGAAGATACTGTAACAGTAAATAAAGCAAAATATGCGGAGCTTTTAAATAGTACTCTTTTATTTACATTGGCAGATACGGGCGCCCATGGCCTGTTATCTTTCCTAAGGCTTGAATATTATCGTAACATAAGAAACAAGATGCTTGAGATTTATGATAGTTGCAGAGGAAATAGAGATGCAATGATTGCTGCTATAGAAAACTACTCAAAAAATCATACAAGAGAGAGGTTGTATGCGATTATGTCCGTGGAAGATAGAGTAGAAGGTGAAGCTTACATGGATTATCGTCCAGGACTAGATTTTTATTCAGAGTCATTGGCTGTATCGTTGCAGCGTGCCGAGGATGACTCTGTATCAGAGAAACATTTTTCTTTTAGTGCAGAGGCATTTTTGGGATACCTTGACAGGGTGAGATTGAGGGGTGATTTTTATCCTTCTGATCTTGCAAGAGATAGAAGAAATAGCGATAGTAAAGCGGTTCGCAATGGAGAAGTATGGATGCATCCAAGGCTCCCTCAGTTTTTATCGGTATTTACATCTTTTCTATCTTTTATTGAATCATATCAGGATGTTTTACAGGAAGATGAGCCCCGATTAGAAAATCGGGGTGAATATGAAATTGCAAAAAAGCTTCTTATGGATGTAGTTATAGTAGATAAGAATGGCAATTATATTTTTAGCAGAGAACAGAATAGGTTGTTACCTCCCATTGTGAACAGCTTACTTAGAGATTGGAATGGCGGGTTTACTCCTCCGGACGAAGATGGCATTATATATTTAACAAAGACCCAAGGTGGCGCAAGCGATGTTAAGATTGCAGAAATTTCTCTGATAGGAAGTGCGGGACGACTTGAAGATAAAATAGTGACAAGCTCAACGGCTCAGAAATTGGAAGATATTCGTCCTGCTATAACATTGACAGTTAAATTGAATAATGTAGATATAGATGAAAAAAGAAAGAAGGGACGGGGGGATGATGGTGATGGGGAGATGAGTTATTGACCCTGTTGCGAAAGTCTTAAAATTATGCATGGTTGTTTCCGTACTGAATGCTACAAACTTCTTATCCTGACTTTCTCCTAGAAAAAAAGCATTTTCCAATAATTGTTGTCATTAAGCAAAAAAACCGTTGTGCAAGAAAAGTTTTGTGATACATAAAATAATGACTTTGTGAATTTTCCATTCTGGATTTCTCTGCCCTCACCCAATCTTGAAATAGTTTGAGAACTGGTAGGCATTTCGCCCTCTCCCAGAGGGAGAGGGACTGATGGGCAATTTTAAGCTATTATTTAAATTAGATTTATTTTAAATGCAGAAAAAAATTATGAAAGAAATAAAACGAAATTTCGCAAGAATATTAAGAAAAGATCAAACAAAGGCTGAAAAGATTATTT
>MEUA01000036.1 GCA_001771505.1 candidate division WOR-1 bacterium RIFOXYB2_FULL_36_35 | reverse complement strand
CCCCCTTCCTTTTTGCCCGCCTGCTTGGGCTTCGCCCCCAAAACTTTTCGGCGGGACGGCGGGACAGAAAACAAAAAATAAGACAAAAGAGGAATAACGCTTGCCCCACCCACCCGTGCGCGCGTTATGTCGAAGGAGCTCCCTATATTTTTGTTTACGAATTGATTATTTTTTGTTATCATAGTAATAGATTAAACAATTTTAAATTATATTACTTTAATTATAGTAAAATATTACAATGCTTGCAAGTAAAAAATCCACAATATCTGACAATATAAAGAAATATCGAAATAAGCTCGATATTTCACAGGATAGATTGTCAAAAATGGCTGATGTTACCTATAACACAGTTATTAAAATTGAATCAGGAGCAAATAAAAATCCGACAATTGATACTTTATCAAAAATCGCTAAAGCACTCGGCGTTGGTGTAGATGATTTAATAAAATGAACATGCCAAAAATAAAAGATATACCAAAAATAGACAGACCTAGAGAAAGGTTTCTCAAAAAAGGATCCGACGCACTTTCAAAAAGTGATCTTTTGGCAATTCTACTTGGAAGTGGTATCAAGGGTAAAAATGTTCAAAAACTCGCACAACAAGTTGTAAATAAATTAGGCAAAAACTTCTTAAATATTACAGTCGATGATTTACAAGATATTTCTGGAATTGGGCAAGCAAAGGCTCTTCAAATCGTGTCAGCTATCTCCTTGGTAAAGAGATATTACGCAGATGAAAAAACTAATGAAGTTGTTATCAAAAATTCTCAAGATGTTCTATCGCTTGTTTATGATTTAAAAGAAAAGAAAAAGGAATACCTTGTTTGTTTATACCTAAATGCAAGAAATGTTTTACTCAGAAAAGAAATTGTGAGTATTGGATTACTTGATAAAACATTATTGCACCCAAGAGAAATTTTTCATCCAGCAACAGAATTGAACGCCGCAAGTGTTATTTTAATACATAATCACCCGTCAGGTGATTTTTCGCCAAGCGAAAAAGATATTCAAGTTGTTGAAAAAATTTCGCAAGCGGGCGAAATAATGGGGATACCTGTTATTGATTTCATTATTATCTCTGAAAAAGGACATTATAGCTTTTTTGAAAAACTGAAAGATCAAAATAAAAGCTTTGATTATGTTGCCGATGGTTTTCAGGGAACATTATTTGGCTTGCTAGAAGTTGAAAAACCAGTTTATGAAATAAGCGTTCAAAAAATAGATAAATATTATTTTCAATCTTCTCAAATTAGAAAAGGATATTTCCAATTGCAGAACAGAAGATATTTAGGAAACAAATACAAACTGCTCGGCTTCATTGAGGATATAATTTCTGAAAAATGCGGTAAAATAAATTCATTTTGTGATATTTTTGCTGGCACAGGTGTGGTTGGAGATCGATTTAATGATTCAGAAATTAAAATAATTTCTAATGATTTTCTTTCTGCAAACTTTGTTTGCTTGCAAGCATTCTTAGGGACAAGTATAGATGTTAGAGAGAATATTTCACAAAAAATAGAGCAATTAAACAAATTACCTTCAGAAGAAGAAAATTATTTTTCAAAACATTTTGGCGGAACTTATTTTTCGGAAGAAAATGCAAAAAAAATAGGCACGATACGAGAAGAAATAGAAATAATTTCAGAAAACGACAATGAGAAAAGTATTCTCATTTGTTCATTGCTTTACGCAATGGATAAAGTAGCAAATACTGTCGGACACTATGATGCATTCAGAAAAGATTTAGACATGACACAACCCATTAAACTTTTGATTCCCAATATTGATCATTTAAATAATAAGAATAACGAAATTTACAAAGAGGATGCAAACGCGCTTATTAGAAAAATTTCTTGTGATGTTTTATATATTGATCCACCATACAATTCTAGGCAATATTCAGATGCTTATCATCTTATGGAAAATTTAGCAGAGTGGAAAAAACCAGAAGTTATTGGTATAGCAAAAAAAATGGATCGTACCCATATTAAAAGTGCTTATTGTTTAAAAAATGCGATCCATTCATTTGAAGACTTAATCAATAATGCAAACTGTAAGCATATTCTGCTTTCTTATAATAATACTGGTGACTCAAAAGACGGGCGGTCAAACGCAAGAATGAGTGACAATGATATTTTGAGAATATTAAATAATAAAGGTGATGTAGAGATTTTTGAAAAAGATTACAAGGCCTTTACTACTGGCAAGAGTAATGGTGACAATAATGCGGAACGTATTTTTTATTGTAAAGTAACAAAATAATTATGAAAAAACCTTGGTCAATTACAACTACTTTAAGAAATCCTGAGAGATTAAGGAATTTTTTGATTGTTTTACAAGAATTAGAAAATTCCGAATGGACTTTAGAAAATCAAAGAAAATATCAAATTCTTTTAATTAAAGCAAGAGTTTACGGATATGGTAGTAATCAATTTTATAATGGATTATCTCAAAAACAGATTGATTTGATTGACGACCAAACAAAAGAAATTTCTTTTGAAAAAGCAGAGGAAATTTTTAATGCTAAAAATTACGAAGATCCCGCAATGAGAGGCAGGCAATCAATAAACCCACTCAAAAAAATAGGTTTGGTTTCGATTAAAGACGGTGTTGTGTTTATCACTAGTTTGGGAAAACTATTTTTGAAAGAAGATTTTGACTTTGGAGAAATATTTTTTAGAAGTTTTATAAAATGGCAAATTCCGAATCCTGATAATCGTGATTATTCTGAAAATGGAGGTTATGACATTAAACCTTTCATTGGAGCATTGCATTTAATAAATTCAGTAAATCAAAAAGAGATTGCGAGAGGAAAAGAGCCAAAAGGAATAAGTAAAAAAGAATTTTCCCTCTTTGCTCCAACATTAGTGAATTATCAAGACATTGATAGTTATGCGGTAAAAATAATAAATCTGCGTGATGAGTTGTCTGATAAAAACCGCCAGGAGCAACGAATAATATTTGAAAATTTCAAAAAGCAATTTGCTAGCGAATTTCTTGGTTCTAACGACCAATCTACTATTTCAAGCCTACTAAAAAATCTTCAAGACTACGGAGATAATGCTATAAGGTATTTTCGTCTAACGAGATATATTCATATTCGTGGAGGCGGTTTTTATATCGATCTTGAGCCAAGAAGATCTGTCGAAGTTGAGGCTTTGTTGGAGTTTGATAATGCACAATCAAAAACCTTCGAATCGAAGGAAGATTATTTGGATTACATTTCAGATATTTCTTTACCTCAACTCCCTTGGGAAACAAAAGAAAAGCATATTGAAATTATTTTAAAACTTGTAGCAGAAATTTTTTCTTACGAAGAAAGTTCACAAAAAGAACATCTAGAAATAAAGGATTACCCAAATCTAAATGAGGAAAAGCTAAAAACTTACATCACTGAGTTAAGAGCATATCGAAGAATGTTGCAAGATGAAGAAAACCATAGAAAATCACAAGATATGGAGCATGTTGAATCTTATATCCAGGAACTCGAAAATATTTTTGATTTTGAAGATAGACCAATATTGCTTGAGAAATTATCCTCGCTTGGTTTGCACGCTCTAAATGATGCATTAAAAATACAACCCAACTATCCAGTTGGTGATGATAATGAGCCAACATTTACAGCGCCAGCAAATACGCCAGACATAGAGTGTTTTTATCAAAGTTTTAATGCTATCTGTGAAGTAACGATGCTAACAGGAAGGGATCAGTGGTATAACGAAGGACAGCCTGTCATGAGGCACTTGAGGGATTTTGAAAATAAGCATCAAGACAAGACTTCGTATTGTTTGTTTATTGCTCCTAAAATGCACAGAGATACAATTAACACATTTTGGACGGCTATAAAGTACGAATATGAGGGAAAAACACAAAAAATAATTCCACTGTCAATAAATAATTTTGTATCTCTTTTGAAAATTTTAGTTCAAATGAAAGCAGAAAATAAATTTTTAAAACATAGCGAAATTGCCCGTCTTTATGATGAAATAATAGATTCATCAAATTCTTTTACCGATTCAGACAAATGGCTTAGAAATATTCCGAGTACTATTTCATCATGGCAACAGAGTATAAGTTTTTAAAAAAATGACTATGAAAAAAAATCAATTATATTTAGGAGATTGCATAGAGATAATGGCTAACAAGATTGAAAAGGAATCTGTTAATCTTATTTTTGCTGATCCGCCATACAATTTATCAGGTAATGGATTGCACTGGAAAGGAAATAAAACTGGCGGAGATTGGTTTATGGTAAATGAAGAATGGGACAGAATGTCTGCGCCAGAGTATTTGCAATTTACCAGAAAGTGGATTGGTGCTGCTTACCGAGCTTTGAAAGAGGGCGGGTCAATCTATGTGTCTTGTAGTTATCATAATATTTCGGAAGTAATGATTGTTTTAAAACAGCTTGATTTAAAAATAAACAATATTATCACTTGGCAAAAAACGAATGCGATGCCAAATATGACGAGAAGGGTTTTTACTCACTCAACTGAATTTGTTGTGTGGGCGGTTAAGGGTAAAAAATGGATTTTTAACTACGAGGAATTACGTGAAATGAATCCTGAAAAACAAAAGGATGGCTCGCTGAAACAAATGAGGGATGTTTGGCAATTACCATTAGTTCAGGGAAAGGAAAGAATTAGAGGAAAGAATAATCGGGCTATTCACCCGACTCAAAAACCAGAAGAAATGCTCCGTAGAATCATCCTCGCATCGTCTAACAAAGGAGATGTTGTTCTGGACCCATTTTTAGGAAGCGGAACAACGACTTTTGTCGCTAAAAAGCTTGGTAGAAATTGGATAGGAATTGAAAAAGATAAAAATTATTTTAAGGTTGCAGAAGATCGAATGAAAAAATAAATTCAATCATGATTAGTAAAATCTCAAAACTCAAGGACTTCGGCATATTTCATGACTTTTCTTGGAAAACAGAACTTCCTGAATTCAAGAAATTCAATTTGATTTATGGGTGGAATAGAAGCGGAAAAACGACAATTTCCCGCGTTTTTGCGAGTTGCGAGAAAAAATGCACTTACGACAAAGACAAATTCAAACAATATCCTGAAAATGGTGAATTTGAAATAAAAACAGATGATGGAACTACTGGAAAAAATACAGATGTTACCACTAATGTTTTGCCAATAAAAGTTTTCAACCAAGATTTTATTGATGCACATATTTCATTTAATCCAGCCGAATCTTGCTCCCCGATTTTTTATCAAAGCAAAGAAGATTTTGAAAGTGAGAAAAAACTTAATCAGTTAAGACTTGATAAAATAACTTTTGGCAAAACATACGAGCAAACAAAAAAAGACAAATCAGCAAAAGAAGAAACAAAAAATACTTTTCTAACTGGCTTAGGACGCGAAATTGCGAACATCCTTTTTGACAAGTCATACAACAAGACAAAAGCAGAAAACAAAATTAATACTATCGGCATTGATAATTTTTCCGACAAAATTTTATCTGATGAGGATAAGAAAAAGTATGAAGCAATAAGTAAAAGTGAGGCCGAAAAAGATCAACTCGCCCTTTCTAAATTGCCTCTTGTTAATTTCAGTTTCCTTTTTACGCGGGTAAAATCCTTACTTGATAAAAAAGTTATTTCAGAATTACTTCAAAGATTAAAAAATCCTGAAGATGTTGACGGGGGGCTTGATGAGGAATTAAATAATTGGGTCAAGCAAGGATTTGATATTCATAAGACTAAAAATCAATTCAAAAAATGTCTTTTTTGTGAAAATGATTTGGATAGCAACCTTTTTGATTCACTGGCAAAACATTTTAGTAAGGATTATGAGGATTTGCAAAACTCTATTGAATTTCTTATTAAGGACCTCAGAAAAGAAAAATTAACAGATATTCTTGAAAAGAATGTTGAATTATATTCTGACTTAAGAAATGCTTATGAAACCAATGCAAAACGATATAATGAAATTGTTAAAAAGCAAAATGATTGGCTTTGGCATTCAGAGATGTGGTTGGAACAAAAATATAAGAATCCTTTCAATCCTGATATTCCAGAAATGGTTGATGCGCCCGAAAGCTATGCCGATTTATTAAATGAAATTATTGATGAGCTTAATGAAATTATTTCAAAGCATAATCTACGAGCAAAAAATCATAATACAGAAGTAATAAGCGCAAGAGAGAAACTTGAGCTACATTCAATCGCTGTTGCGCTGTCTGGGCAGGATTATAAGAAAATGGGCGAGGAAGTAAAAGACGCCGAGAAAATAGAAAAAGAAGCCCTTGATGCGATCAATAAAAATAATTCCGATATTGCAGAACTTGAAAAACAAACTTCAGATATCGGCAAAGCAATTATAGCTATCAATAAACATCTGGAAGAATTTTTTGGCAGAAAAGAAATAGAACTTGCATTGGATGGAGACAATAAGGGTTATACGATAAAAAGAGACGGGAAACCAGCAAAAAATTTGAGCGAAGGAGAGAAAACCGCAATCGCATTTTCATATTTTGTTGTTAAAGTCGGCGAAGGAGATTTTGATAAATCAAAAGGAATAATTTTTATTGATGATCCAATTTCTAGTTTTGATTCAAACTTCATTTATCACTGTTTTTCAATGATAAATATACACTTCAAGGAAGTCGGACAACTGTTTATTTCTACACACAATTTTCAGCTTTTCAACTTGGTCAAAGAATGGTTTATCAATAAAAATAATTCAACGAAAAAAGACAATGAAAAATTAAAATCAGAAAATAAGACAGAAAAACTAATTCCTTGCGAGTTTTTTATGGTAGAAAATTTTACTGAATCAGATGTGAGAAAAGCAAAAATTGTTACACTTGATAAAACATTACGAAACTATAAATCCGAATACCACTTCTTGTTTGCCAAGCTCAAAGGATTTTCAGAAAAACAAGATACGCAATATGAAGATTTTTATACGATTGGAAATATGGCGAGAAGATTTTTCGATATTTTTGCTGATTTTAAGATACCAACAACGGGCGATCAAAAATCTAAAATGGAAGTTTTGGTCAAAAATATCAATGATCCTGATGAAAAAATAAGCACGGTGGACGCTGGCAAGGCGTACAAATTAGTAAATGAATTTTCGCACAATTCAGACCCGACTAGCACCATAGAACACAAAGACAAAAGCGAAAGCAAGGATGCTATCAAAATTTTATTAAATATCGTGAAAGAATCAGACCCGAAGCATTTTGAAATTTTGGAGAAGAATTTGGTTTAATAGTCCCGCCGTCCCGCCGAAAAGTTTTGGGGGCGAAGCCCAAGCAGGCGGGCAAAAAGGAAGGGGGTTGGGGGGAAGGAATTTTTGCCCGCCTGCTT
>MEUA01000035.1 GCA_001771505.1 candidate division WOR-1 bacterium RIFOXYB2_FULL_36_35 | reverse complement strand
GCTGTAAACATAGGCGGCTCCCACGCCCAAAGAGACCAATGTGTCCATATTGGCTGTTTTGGTCTTGATTAAAGATAAAATTCCCCTTGTAAAAAAGATGCTCCCTATAAACATAACGGGGGTAGCAAGCAAAAATTGGATAGTTGCCATGTTTTCCATGAAAAATTCGGGCAGAGGAAAAGAAAACAACGCAACAAGCATATAATAAAGAAGCGGAAGGCTTAAAATCAATCCGCCCAAAAACCTGTTTCTTAAATTTCTTATATCCTTGTCCCTTGCCTGTTTTTGAGCATCTCCTCTATTATCATCTTCTTCTATAATATTTGATCTTTCGTTTCCCCTCTTATTTTTCTCATCGTCCATAATATTATACCCCGTTGCCTTTATTACATTTTTTATTTTTTGAATATCAGTAATAGTTGGATCATATTCAATAAAGGCTTTTTCAGAAGCAAAATTGACATTGGCGGTTTTTACCCCTTTAAAACTCCTCAAGGCGTTTTCAATCGCAGAAACACAAGAAGCACAGCTCATCCCGGAGATTGCAATGGTAAGTTTTGCCATAATAAGCCCCCTTTGTTTTTTTACATCTCAAATGACAATATGATATAATTTTAATATTATGTCAAACATTCATACTGTAACACAAGTTGCTCCGCAAGTTTTAAGTAGCGGTTGTTGTATAAAAGTGCAAGATGGAAAAGAAGAAAAAATAAAGCGGGTATTTAAAAAAATAGATGATATTTCAACCCTTACCCTAAAATCTCCTTGCGGCAATATTATCATAGATAATATGAATGAAGATATTACTTCACAGAAATTTGCAACCTCGGATATGTACTTGGTAATTTCTAGCGGATTTTCATATGATTACGATGAGAACTTTAGGATGTGCCTGCAAAAATTAGCTCCTTTTTTAGAAGATGCCTCATTTTATATAACTGATGAACATGGCAATGTCCATTTTTTTGAGATGAAAAAAAATATGCTCAAATATAAGCAATTTATTATAACCCATAACAGGGATACCTTAACAACATATGAAAGCTTTATTGAATATTACCAACAAACATTTCCTAAAAATAAAACAATTATTTTTCAACTATTAAAATCTTATCTATTTTCACTTACTGGCGACATCTGCAATGAAGATGAGTACAAACATAGTTATGAAAAAATGATTAATGCCGCACTGGCAATACAGCCCAATGACTGGGAAATATTACATCATCATGGTGTGGTTTTGATAGACATAAAAAGATATAAACAAGCCATTGCTGTTATAAAAAAAGCAATAAGATCAAAACACATTGAGAAACCAGTTGATGATTATGATTGTTTGCTTATTTATACCGATCTGGCTCATGCATATGTAATGGACAAGCAATACACAAAAGCAATTGCCTGCGCCGACAAAGGATCAAAAATCGTCCCAAATCGCGGAGATTATCGCCTGCAAGAGAAAAAAGCGTATGCTCTTCTTGCATTAAAACAATTTAAAGCTGTTATTGAAACATGCGATGAAATCCTTAAACGCTCCCGAAAAAAACCAGATATATCTTACGCATACTTTAATAAGGCTTGTGCTTTGATTATGCTCAAACAATATAATCAGGCGGCCGCATGCCTAACCGCTGCATTTACGATGGACACATATCTTCCCAAGATAGCATCAAATGATCCTGAAAATTTAATGCTGTATAAAAAGTTGATGCGCCATCCAAATACAAAGAGCATCATGGGGTCAACTTATGAATTTATTAATATTAAGCCCCAAAACATCCGCATGGTTTAGCTCATAGGGCGGCGTGTTATCTCCCATTAAAGAGGAGATAGTTCCCTTTGCAATTTTCAGAGCAAAAACAATAGTGTTTTTCTTTGTGATCAACGCAAACTTTTTCTTCTTCAACTTCCATATTGCAAACAGGATCTTTTCTCATCATGTAAATCACCTCCTAACATTTATATATTTTATTTATGCTCTCACGAATATGGCGTTCTGGGTGTGGTGGTAAATCTCTTTTTATTTGATCTTTTTCCGCCTCGAAAAACAAAAAACCTATAAATCTTACAGCATTGAAAATAGTCTATAAAAAGTAAATTTAAACCCATTTATATTATTAAATAATTTTATACACTATAAATATGAATATTTCGAATATCGAGCATGAACAAAATATTAGAGAAATTCAGCAAAACCATCAAGCAAGCAAGAATCAGTTAAATTTAATTTCTTTTTCTTTTCTACTTTTCAAAGAAACCCTCAAAATACTTCCTTTTACTGCCTATCTTCTTATAGGCATGGTTGAAACAAGTTTAAATCATTTAATGACTCTACACGATACCATCTCGGAAATTCTATCTTTTAGAGATACAAAATTCCCTTCTTCATCGGCTGAAATGCTCACCCCTATATACTTACCTCAAACAATTACATATAAAAGCATCCGAATGTCAATTGCCAAAAAGGTCTCCTCGCTTTTAGACGATAGACTCTTGTCAATGGAAGCTTCAACCGAAAGAGCTCAACTTAAAGTAACTAACTTAAATCAAATAGGTGGAAGACGGATGACAAAAGGATGCAATTCTATAAATGCTGCAACCATCCATCAAAATGCTGCTTTTATACAAAATGAAGGGGAACATCTTTTTGCGTTGAGAAAAGTGGATGGTGTTGTAAAAATTCATTCCATGTCTAAAAATATATCTTTTAACGATAAAGCAAAAACAAGCTACCCCATGGAAAAAAAATCAACACCCGTCCCAAGAATAGAGGGCAAACCACAATATAATAAAAAACCGGCATCTAAAGGCAACTTGACCGACGCGTTATATGGTATTGGGGATAAAACCTCTCCCGTAATGATTTCAGAGGAACATGTTGATGGTGTCCCACTTGTAAAACTCATAAACTCTCATTCCCTATCTACCGAGGAAGCTCTTCTTCTTTTTCGGGATATCGTAAACACTGTTACAAGTTTTCATAATCATGGAAAAATTCATAGGGATTTAAATCCAAATAATATTATTATCATGCCTAACGGTAAAGTAAAAATTATTGACTTTGGCGCCGCAGGAGAAAAAGGAGATTCCATTGCATATAAAATGTTAAATAAACAATTTTTTATTATAGGAACTCCATCATATATTGCGCCCGAATCATTTTTTTGGGGAGAAGATGGATCTCTTCTCAATGAAAAAGTAGATGCTTTTAGCCTAGGGGTTATTTTGATCAATCTATTCAAAGGATTTGAAGAAAATAAAAATTTTAATCATTCCTATTCTTTCCCATTTAAAGAAAAGTTCTACGCTTATTCCAATTTTGAAAATATTCCCAATATATCAAAGCTTGTAAATTCATTGATAAAAATTGATCCGACAGAAAGAATAGGTTGTGATGAAGCACTGTTTATAACTGATTCCATTTTAGATTCTCTTATTAAAACAAAAAACAATGAGAAGGCTGTATCTCCAATTGACGCTTACAACCCATTAAATAATACCCAACTATACTTACAAAAAATAGCATAAGATTGTTATAGGTAATCAACAAATATATCTTCAGTTTCTTCTTATATAAATCCCACTTACAACTTCTTTTTCTAATGCAATTTGCGTTTCATCAACTTGAATTATATAAGCAGGATATTTTTGATGAATTCTTATCTTAACTCCAGGACTTATGCCAAAAGACATAAGTTTGTGAAGCCTGGAATGGTTGTTTGCAAGAATGTAAGCAACTGTTACGCTCTCCCCAACAGGAGTTTTATCAAGTGTTGTAATCAAACTATCTACAACTTCTTTTGATTTCTTACAGCATTTTCCTTCGGGAATTTTTAGCCCATGCGGACATTCTTTGGGATGGCCTAGCAATGTACATATGGCATCTGTCACCTCTTCTGAAATTACATGTTCAAACTCACAGGCGGATGCTTCAAGGGTATCATCTTTTGATTCTAAAACATCAGCCAAAAGCCGCTCTGCAAGCCGATGTCTTCTTATAAGTGCCGAAGCTTTCTCTTCCCCTTCTTTTGTAAATAAAACATTTTCTCCTTCTATTTTTACAAGGCCAGCATTTTGCATTTCAACTAAAACATTTTGAAGCCTTTGAGTTTTAATTTCAGATTCAACAACACATAAATCACGGCTACCAGATTCATTCTGCATCCAAATTATTTCCAAGACTTCATCAACATCACGATTTTGCATTTTTACCACTCCTTAAAAAATTTATTATAGAAAAAAAGAAGTTTACAATTTTTGATTCTTTTGGAATCTCATAACCACAATTGGGACAACACAAAAGTTCACAAGACCCTCGCATAGGACAACTTGCGCAAGCAGATTTTTTATTGTTTTTGCAACTAGGATCAAACTCACTCCCGCATAAAGGACATTTCATAAAATCACCTTAAAGTAATTCAAAATAAAATTAACAATTCCTCCCACTAAAAACGCAAATGGAAAGACAAATAAAAAAATTGCGAGTGCTACTTTATAGCCTCTCTCTTTTATCATCACAAGAAATTGCGCGAGACAAGGGACAAATAATGTAATGGTAATAAGGCTTACAACAACTTGCTGGGGATTCATAAACCCTTTTTTAGCTAAATCAAAAAGTCCCGCCGCCCCATAGTCTCTTCTAAAAAATCCTACAAGAAAGGCTTCGGTAGCCTTTGAAGGAAGCCCTAAAAAGTTTACAACAAGCGGACTTGCAAACTTCTCAATAACAACAAGAACATTAAGTTTATCAAGGAAAAACAGAGCCATGGTCCCGTAAATAAAGAGGGGGACAGCTTCCATTAAATACCATTCAATCCTGGCCAATGTTTTAACCAGGATATTTTTAAGCTTAGGCATCCTGATTGGCGGTATTTCCATTATAAAATCTGAAGACGCACCAGAGAGCACTTTTGAAGAAAGATATCCAACAACAAAAAAGACCAACATTACAACGCCAGCCCATATAAGCACCGCTTTTTGAGGAAGAGTGCTTATCATCCCTAAAATAACGCCCAATTGAGCCGAGCATGGGATAGCAAGAGCCAAAAGTAATGTTGCAATTATTCTCTCCCTCACAGTTTCCAGTGTTCTTGTAGTCATTGTAGCCATTGTATCGCAGCCAAATCCCAAAACCATTGGAATAACAGCCTTTCCAGATAAGCCTATCATTCTAAAAGCCCTATTTAGCAAAATAGAAAGTCTTGGCAAATATCCCGAATCTTCAAGAATGGAAAAAAACAAAAAGAACGCCCCTAAAATCGGCAAAATAATGGCCATTGCATAAGTTAATGCCATAGTTATAATCCCGTAATCGCCTACTAAAAATTCTCTTACGATAGGAATTGGGATGATAAAGTTGATAAATTTTATGGCGTAAGGGTTTATAAGTTTACCAAAAACGATCTCCTCCATAAAAGAAACGCCGGTCTGCGCAGCCATTTCTCCTACAAATTTATACATCAACCACAAGATAAAAATCAAAATAGGTATTCCTGTAATCGGCCTCATTGTAAAATCACCCATCCGCTCTAAGAATAAAATTCTCCGTGGAAAAGTTTTTGTTGTCAAAGAACAAACCCTAGTAGCCTCAATTTGTCGATCTTTCGTTGTTTTAACATCATCCCGAAGCTCTTTTATTGCATATTCAATCTCTGTCTCTGTTTTATTCTTTATGAGCTTTTTTATTTCCGAAATACCAAGCCCCTCTGTCGCTGTCGAAGTTACTACTTTAATATCCAGGATTCCCTCTAACTTTTTTGTATCAATTTCAACCCTTCTCTGATCTGCTTCGTCCATCATGTTTAATACCAAAACCAAAGGAAAACCCATTTCTTTTAATTGATAAGTCAAAAGGAGAGTACGCCTTAAATTCTTTGCATCGGCTACTTGAACTACAAGGTCGGGATGTTCCTGCAATAAAATATCTCGTGAGACTTTTTCGTCTTCAGAAGATGGAATAAGACTATTTATCCCGGGAGTATCGATAATCTGGAACTTTCGCTTATCTATAGTTCCAACCCCACGAGTCACCTCAACTGTTGTGCCGGGATAATTTGAAACTGTGACATAAACCCCCGTCAAATGAGAAAAAACAACGCTTTTGCCAACATTGGGATTGCCAACAAGCACAATTTTTTTCATTCCTGAAAAATCTATTTTCACTTTATCACTGCAACAGTCACTCATATAATTTTTATCTCCTAAAAAGTCAAAGAAACGCCCGATGTCATATTCCAATCGGGACTTGAAGCAGACAGCCCCCATCTGCTTGCTACATCAAAAATTGCTTTTTCATATTTCTTAAATATAATTCCTACCATAAAATTTCTGGGATCTTCAGGTTGAGTGCTATCCGGATGCCTATTCCCATTAAGCTCTGAAACAATACTAAAACATTGGTTAAAAGAATAATCAAAAGCTATTCCATAAAGAAATATATTCCTTAAATTTTCATCTTTTGATTTTCCTATGAAAGTATATCCTAAATTATAATGCATGGTAAGCTGTTTAAATATTTGAGAATAAGCTAAAACAAAACTTAAATCTTTATCTCCGCTTCCAAGCCCCATATTAAAATCTCCTGTATCTGTTTTTAAAACAGTTTTTATGGCCAAAGCTCCATGTTTTAAATCTTCGGGCAATAAAAGATATTTAACAACAAGGTTTATATCAGAAATTCCATCATTATATGCTGAATTTTGCAAATGATGGAACATATATGGAACCTCAAAAGAAAGCTCACAGTTTTCTGTAATGCCATATATTGGAACGAAAAGTAGAAACGATTCCTTATCCCCGCTATTCCACTTCAAATAATCAATACTTGCTTCAAGTTGAGAAACTTTCAAGCCGCAAACAGAAGCATCTTCTGTTCCAAATGGCCTATATCCATAAGAAGAAGAAAACAAGTTAAACAATATCAACATCAAAACAAAAACTCTCCTAAAAATTCCATATGACATTTAACTTCTCCTTTACAACAATCTAATTGAAAATGATTTTCAATCTGATTGCAAAAAAAATTTACAAACTACACTTCTTACATAATCCAAATATTTCCATTCTGTGAAAAGACGGCTTGAAACCATATCTTTGGGCAAGTTTTTCCTGAAGTTTTTCAATCTTGGGATCAAAAACTTCTATCGTATCTTTACATTTTGTACAGATAAGATGATCGTGATGTTTGTGTCCTAAAAGATGTTCAAATCTTTTTCTTTTTTCGCCAAAATCTACTTCCCTCCCAAGTCCGGATTCTTTTATAAGTTTTAGAGTCCTATGGACTGTCGCATACCCTATTGTTTTATCCTCTCTTCTGGAAAGGACAAATAAATCATCGACAGATAAATGATCTTCTGTGTTTAAAAATATATTCAAAATTATTTTTCTCTGATTTGTAAATTTAAGCCCATGGCCCGCCAAAAACTCAAAGAAAATACCTGCTTCTTTCTTCATATATTATAATACTATTATAAATGAAATTGAAAATCAATATCATGATTTACGCGTTGGTGTATAAATAGTTGTGTAAATTGAAGTAAGGGGGTGAAATAAACAAAAAAAGGGTATATTCTCTCCATATATTGTCGCAAAACAAAAA
>MEUA01000034.1 GCA_001771505.1 candidate division WOR-1 bacterium RIFOXYB2_FULL_36_35 | reverse complement strand
GATCAGCCGCGTATTTTTGTCCGTCTGTAAGCGACCACTTCAAAAAATCGACAAGAGTCTTTCCCTTTGCAGTATCTTTTTGGTTTTTGTGAACCAAAAGCCAGGTCATTCCGACAATTGGATAAGAATTTTTGCCGGGCGCATTTGTAAGGTCGGCTCTGAAATCTGACGGAATTTTGCTAAGAGCTCCATCGGCACTGGCTGAAGTAGAATCAAGAGATGGAATTACATAATATCCTGCCCTGTTCTTTAGAGATATAACAGAAAGGTTGTTTTCCATAGCATATGATAACTCAACATAACCAATTGCCCCTTCATTAACCTTAACAACTCCCGCAACTCCGGAATTTCCTTTTCCTCCGACCCCTACAGGCCAATTTACCGCTTTTCCGGCACCAACTTTTGAGGCCCAACCGGTGCTTACTTTGGCTAAATAATTTGTAAATATATCTGTTGTTCCGCTCCCGTCACTCCTATGAGCAACAGTAATTGCTTTATTGGGAAGATTTGCGGAAGGATTTAATTTTGCAATTGCATCATCATTCCACATTTTAATATTCCCAAGGAAAATACCGGCCAAGGAATTAGCATCAAGTTTTAAGCCTTTTATCCCCGGAAGATTATAAACAACTGATACTGCGCCCATTACAGTCGGGATATGAAGAATATCTCCTCCCGCTTTTGAAATTTCATCGTTTGTCATTGGAGCATCAGATCCTCCAAAATCGACAATGCCCGACGTAAATTGACGTATCCCACCTCCCGAACCTATTGGTTGATAGT
Organism: candidate division WOR-1 bacterium RIFOXYB2_FULL_36_35; assembly: GCA_001771505.1. Taxonomy (NCBI): domain Bacteria; kingdom Bacillati; species candidate division WOR-1 bacterium RIFOXYB2_FULL_36_35. The sequence continues at coordinate 47,317 of MEUA01000034.1, read as the reverse complement.
TTATTTTGTTACCGGTCGCTTTTGAGTAGTCAGAAATCCATTTTGAATATATCGGGTATGGGAATGTGGCCCCCGCACCGCTTAAGTCAACAGCCATGGCCGCTCCCGAAACAAAAACAAGTGAAAGTAAAACTAATAACATTTTTTTTAACATCTTTTTTCTCCTCCTTAATCCCCTCTCCCTTTGGGAGAGGGTTCATGTCTTCCAACCCTCAAACCATCTATAAATTGGGGGAGGGCGCTGAGCAAAGGCTACATTTCGACTTTTGTATGAAAATATAGAGCAGTTGTTGTTGCGTTAGCTCTTGTTTGGCTTTGCGCATCTATGGCAAAATCAATATTATCCCCTGCTTTATATGTTATGCCGTAAAAAGCACGGTCTGTTTGATCATTAGAAACACTTCTGTTGGGATCATAATTATCCATACGCGCAAACAGAGTATACCTTGGATAAAGCTCATATTTGCCGCCAAAGCTATAGCCCGAAATTCCTGTTCCATAAATGTATTCACCATAAATAGTTCCCATATTATTTTTTAATCCAACCATTGTCCCAACCTGCCTGCTTGTTCCATCTGTATCATTAGTATCAATTCCTTTTATATTGCCAAATAGCCCAGCAATAATATTTCCTGTTTTTTCGTTTTCATAAACAGTTGAATTAAGCCTAATTCCAAAGTCTTTGCTTGTGTTGGTTTCGGCGGATTTATAGCCAGAACCGTTAATAAGTGTCGTATGATACTCAATTTCTGGTAGCCCTGAAGCTGATATTTTACCCAACGCCCCTAATCCAAAGTCGGCAGAAGACATAATCCCTTCATTATCAACAAGGCTCTTTGCTATAAAACGCATTCCAAGCATTTTGTCCGCCCAATCAATCCACACAGTATGCTGAAGGCCAACTTTTCCTGTTAAGTTGGGAAAAATCGAGGAAGAGATTCCAAGTGGTATTTCGACATACGCATATTTTAGATAGTCAGAAAGCTGCTGATTTCGGCTTTGGGTATCAACGCTTGTACTTAATCTTGCAACGTCAAGCGTTATACGAGCAGAAGCATTCCAATCAAGTTTATTTTTGAAATTGATGTATGCCCTGGTAACATCAAATCCGGTAGAGCCAGTCCCTGTATTAACCCAATTAAAATGAATTTCGGAGCTTACTTTTACATCACTGTTATCTTTTTTAACTTTGTCAATCTGACTCTTTAAATCTGTAAAGGCAAGGTTCATCTCTTCTTTTACATCTTGAACGCTTTCATCAACGCTTGCAAAATCATCCTCCACTTTAGCTTCTTCTAATTCTTTACTGGTTTTAGAAATCAGAGTTTGCACTTTTTTTATCCTGTCAAAATCCTTGTCAGCTTTTGCCTGCATAAGCTTCTGGTTGAGCTGTTCCAAATAAATTTTTATTTCATCAACAGTTGCCGCAATAGAAGCCGATGTAAATCCCAATAAAATGATTAAACTAAAAATTAATAAAGAAACTTTTTTCATAATATACCTCCTATTAAAAGAGCAAAACTTTGCGCCCCTACATCCGCTTACTGCTTTCTAATTTAATTCACCTCCCAATAAAAAAATCATTTAACAAACTTACAATTACATTATCCAGGAAGATTATTAAGAGAATATGAAGAAAATGTTACAAAAAGGTTACAAAGTTACTTCCCTCCCGCTAGACTATGAATCCCGATTATCATAATCGGGGTTAAGACTGAGAAGCTCTCTTTTTGAAAAAACTAGACATTAATAATTACTGGTTTATAATTAAGGGCGTGTTTCGAAATGTCATCCTGAGCTTGTCCTGAGCTTGTCCTGAGCTTGTCGAAGGATGAGCTTAACAACAATCAAATGGATAAAACAGAAATTAATTCAGATGAATTTAGAGCAAAGAGAGCGAGCCATGTCACATGGGCCGGACTATTTGTGAATTTAGCTTTAACTTCATTCAAATTATTTGCAGGAATATTTGGAAGAAGTGAAGCGATGATAGCAGATGCCATCCATTCATTGTCCGATTTTATTACAGATATAATATTGCTACTCAGCCTTAAAATAATAAAAAAACCTTCCGATAAGGATCATGATTATGGTCATGGGAAATTTGAAACACTTGTAACAACAATAATCGGCCTTACTCTCTTTTTTGTAGGTATCGGAATCTTGTATACCGGAGGAAAAAACATCTATTCAGTAATAATATTAAAAAATCCCCTCCCCACTCCAGGGATTATCGCTTTAATAGCCGCAGTTGTCTCCATAACAACCAAAGAATTACTTTATAGATACACTATCACAATCGGCGCTAAGATAAAAAGCCAGGCTGTAATCGCAAACGCATGGGACCATAGGGCCGATGCGTTTTCTTCTATCGGCGTATTGTTTGGAATCGGAGGGGCAATTTTACTCGGACAGAAAGGGACTATACTCGATCCTCTGGCCGCAATTATTGTAAGCTTCTTCATATTAAAAGCCGCTTATGTTATTTTGATAGGAAGTATCAATGAACTACTTGAAGAATCATTGGATGAAAAAACAGAAGATGAAATAGTTGGCATTGTAAAAACGACAAGCGGCGCAAAGGATCCGCATAATTTAAAAACAAGGAAAATCGGGAATAAAATAGTAATCGACATTCATATAAGAGTTTGTAGGACATTAAGCATCATTGAGGCGCACAATATTAATACTGAAATCGAAAATAAAATAAAAGGAAGATACGGAGAAGGAACTATTATAAATATTCACACCGAACCTGAAAAGCTTTAACCCTGATTATGATAATCGAGGTTAAAGTTAAATGCCAGGAAAAATTAAGGTAAAGGTAGAACCTGTCCCCTCATTACTTATTACATTTACTTCTCCATTATGCACACTCATAACATGTTTAACAATCGCAAGACCAAGCCCTGTCCCCCCAAGATCTCGTGAGCGGGCATTATCAACTCTATAGAAACGCTCAAACAACCTTGGAATATGGTCTTTTGAAATTCCTATTCCTGTATCTGAAATCGATATAACAACCTTTCCATCATTTTTTGCGCACGAAATCTTTACGCTTCCGCCATGATTACTATAGTTAACAGCATTATCCAAAACATTCAAAATAGCTCTATAAATATGGTCTTCTATGCCAAAAACAAAAATAGATTCTCCCTGACATTTTTTTCCAAATATTATATTTTTTTTCTGGGCTTTTTCCAGAACGGTATCTACGGCATGTTCCATAATTTTGGTAATATCGATCCTCACAAAAGGACCAAGCTCTTTTTTTGATTCCAGTTTTGAAATTTCAAGAATATCATCTATCAACGCCGAAAGATTTTTAGCATGTTTATCAATTTTCCCTAAAAATTTAATATTATTTTCTTTATCACCAATAGCCCCCAGGAGAAGAGTTTCAACATAACTGCGAATAGCTGTGAGAGGAGTCTTTAACTCATGTGAAACATTAGCAACAAATTCAGACCTGTGTCTCGTAAGTTTTCTTATTTCTGTAATATCGTGCAAAACACAAACCACCCCTAAAATATTTTTCTCTTCATCAATAACCGGATTGGCATTAGCATCAAAAACGCCTTCAAACGGAAGAACAACATTAATCTCTTCTTTTACTCGCTCGCCTGTTTTTAAAGATTTTTCAACAATATCGGTTATTTCGTTATTGCGAATAACTTCTCTTATGGTTTTTTGCAAAATCTCAGGCTCTGTAACGCCAAGTATCTTTTCAATCGCAGAATTTGCGAAGATAACCCTGCCTCTCCTGTCAACGGCCAAAACGCCTTCATTCATACTTGATAAAACGGCAGAAATCTGACTGTTTTTTGAAGAAAATTTTTGGATTGTAGTCTGTAGACTTTCATTCATAAGCTCCATCGATTTTTCCAGCTCTCCTATCTCAAATTTCGATTTATGAATTATTGTTTGAGGGAATTTGCCCTTCGCAATCATCTTTGCAATTTCAGACAACCTTATAATCGGATCTGAAAAAAACTTAGAGAAAAGAATGCTTACCGCCACAGCAACAAACAATGAAACAAACAAGGCAATAGTTGAGGCCCTATGAACATGATTTATAATTTCATTTTTATAAGGGATCGAATAAAGGGGGGAAAAAAACAAAAAAATAAACAAAAACAAGCTTAAAATAGATATACCAAAAAACGCAAAAAAAAGCGCATATTTAATTTTTTTAAAGCCTTTCATCTTTTAGCCTCAAACTTATATCCTACTCCACGCAAAGTATGGATATAGCTTCCCACCTTACCAAGTTTTTCCCTTAACCGTCTTATATGAACATCAACAGTACGAGTTTCAATTGCAACATCTATCCCCCAAACCTTATCAAGAAGCTTTTCACGGTTAAGAACCCTCCCTTCATTTTCGGCAAAATATTTTAAAAGGTCGAACTCTTTTGCAGTCAATTCAAGTTCTTTATTCAAAGCTCTAACGACATGTTTTTCTGAGTCTATTTCAAGATTAGAAAATCTGATAATAGGAGAATAAATAAGAGGGTCTTCTTTTCCATATCTTTTGAGAATTGCCTTTACTCGAGCCAAAAGCTCCCTCATGCTAAAAGGTTTTGTAATATAATCATCGGCTCCAAGCTCAAGCCCGACTACTTTATCAGTTTCAGACACTTTTGCTGTAAGCATAATTATAGGGATCTCTTTGGTTTTAGGATCGCTTTTTAATATTTTGCAAACTTCAAGCCCTGGGATACCAGGAAGCATAAGATCAAGTAAAATTAACTGCGGAATTTTATCTTTTGCAAGCTTTAGCCCGTTATGGCCGTCAAAAGCTTTTGAAACTTTAAACCCATCTTTTACAAGATTGTATTCTATTGCGGAAACAATATCTTTTTCATCATCAATTATCAAAATTTCCTGCATTACAAACATTTTACACCAGAGAGAAAAATTAAGCCATTATGTCTTCTGAAATTTCTCCCAAAGAGGATCTTCCATCAAAACAGGAGGGTATTCCCCTTTTTCATAAAGCTCAAGTATGGATAAAAATTCCGTCCATACAATAGGTGTCCCATCTTCTGTTCTAACCAATTTGACATCTCCTGAATCTTTTTTATGAAGAGATTCATACCCCTTTTCATATGCGGTTATAATATTTTGCGCAGAAAGAACATTAGTCTTCATGTAGTCTACAATCATCTGTAAAACAGGTTCTTCAAGGGCTTGACGATGCTCAGCAGAAACTACAATCTTACCATCATGATGTATCATCAACGCCTCTTCAGGAAAAAGTTTTCCTGTTTGATTGATCTCTTTAAGTCTCTCCGCTATCGCACGTTGTATCTCTTTTCCATTAAAAGTAAGGCTCTTTCTCTCCTTTGCCATATGAAACACATAGTCTGTTTGATGAAGTAGAATATGGCAAAGTATATAATTTATTATCCACTTTATCTCTCTTGCATTAAATTCCAACAGTCCAATTTCTTTTAAAATAACCCTTTTTAAAACTCTCTCAACACGAATCCTATCTTTAAATGATAAATCAATTTTTCGGGAAATAACATCTTTACACCATCTTACCTCATCCATAGGAAGGTATACTCCAAAGAAAGGAAATTTTTCTCTCATCTCTATTATTATTTTTGAATAAGGGTCTCTTTCTGTTTCTTTCCCTTCCACCAAGGAAACAGCCTCATTTGTTTTCATTTTAAACAGGTTCTCTTTCCCATCAATAAGAGGAACTTCTCCCCTAAAAATGGCTTCAAGTAACAAGATTTCATCAAAAGTAAGTCTACCTAATCCAAACCTTCCATTATATATTCGTTTTTTTTCTTTATATTTATGGTGAGATAATTTACCTGTAGATTCATCAAAAAATCTCTTCTTCAAAAATGAAAGAAATTCTTTATCTCTCGTATATGAATCCCATTCATACGTAACTCGTTTATCTTTATCTTTGTCATCTTTAGTAACAGGCTTAAACCCCAGTCTATAATAAATTTCTGTTTGAAGAGTGGTCCCCGGTTGACGCCGAGGAATCCCTGCTATATGCCCTCCTGTTGCTTCAATATATAAATGATACAAAAGCCTTGAAAATCTTGAAGCATCTTTTGCGCCAAGCCCATCCCAAGAGAAAAAATCGATTCTTACATTTCTTGCAATATCCAAAGCTTTTTCAGCCTGTTCTGCGTTATAATGGTTTTCTTCTATAAGATTTGTCAAGGATGGAGAAAGAATCTCCCTCCAATACTGAAAAACTTCATCTAATTGCTCTTTAAGGGGCCTATCTCCTACACTGATAACAGGAATAGAAGGTTTAACCGCATTAATTAATAAAGGGGGCTCAGTCTCCGTTTTTTTATCATCCTGAGCAACAAGCTCAGGAGCAATAATCCCTTTATCCGTAAGCTCTTTAATAACTCCTTCTAAAGTTTTCCCGTTTGGATTCATTACGACTTCAAAAATCGCAACTAAACCGTTCGTAACCTCTATCGTTCTCAATGGACGATTTACCTTAATAGATCTAATGCCACCAAAAATAAGCTTGTCACATAAACCTTTAGGATAAGAAGTATTCAATGCTAACAACTTATCAGAAACGCAAAAACCATCTGGAGAAATCGTTAAAACTTGAGAGTCTCCTGCCATACGCCTGACAGCAAATGCCATATCATATGCAAAAGGCTGAAACATACTTATCGGGCCAGCAGGTTTAAGCCAATCTGCTGCAACAGTCCTATAAGTTGACGATGAACCACCTTTTTTATAAGTAAAACTACTCCTCAAAACAAATCACCCTCTTTTTAAAAGTAATAATAAAACATTATTCTTGTTGACAAAGCTTCATCTTAATCTTTTCAGAAAAATTTCAGAAAAAATAAAAAGTTATAAAGCTGAAAGAACTTTGGAGACAGGGCCAGACTGGTTCATAACAAAAAAATGAAGGCCTAAAACATTGTTTTTGACAAGTTCTAAAGTTTGTTTAATCGCGTGTTCAACGCCTATTTCCATTACAGAGGCATAATCAGAAGAATGTTTTTCTATCTTATTTAGCAATTCTTTTGGAATTGTAGCCCCGCAAATCTGTGTCATTTTTTTTATCTGCCCGACATTTGTAATGGGCATAATCCCCGGGATTATAGGGACAGAAATTTCTTTTTTTTCGCATCTCTCCTTGAAATCAAAAAAATACCTGTTATCAAAGAACATCTGCGTAATAACATATTCAGCGCCAGATTCTATCTTCTCTTTTAAATAATTTGTATCAACGCTTAAGTCGGAAATAGAACAATGCCCTTCGGGAAACCCCGCAACTCCGACACAAAAATCACAAGCAATTTCTTTTACAAAAGAGACAAGATCTTTTGCATATAAAAACCCGTTTTTAGGCGGAATATAAATATCTTCAATGGGAGGATCTCCTCTTAGGGCAAGGATATTTTCTATCCCGTATTTTTTTAATTCCCTGACCTGCTTTTCCACTGTATCTTTATCTGCATAAACACAAGTCAAATGTACAACGGGTTCAATTTTAAGCTCATGCTTGATCTTTTTGGACCATAAAAATGTTTTGTCTCGTGTTGTCCCCATAGCGCCATAAGTTACAGAGACAAAATCAGGATTAAAATTTTTAAGTTCCGAAATCACATAAAAAAGATTTCTTTCCTGATCTTCTGTTTTAGGCGGGAAAAACTCAAAAGAGAGAGTAAGTTTATCTTTTTCAAATATATCTACAACTTTCATCAATTAAACCTTTGCCTCTAAAGTTACGATTCTTTCCTCATGGTTAATTAGTTGGTCATCATGCCGTCTATATTGAACAAAATTTATTTTTTGTTCAGTAAATAAATTTTCAAACATTTTCAACAATTTATCTTGACCTCTAATCAATTGTTCTTGCCCTATGTCAAATTTTGACATCAAGACTTCAAGGTCAGAAACTTTATTTTTCAGTATCGAAACATCACTCTTCAGTATCGAAACATCACTTTTCAGTACCGCAACATCACTCTTTACTGATAAATTTTCATCAGTGAAAGAACGAAATTCCGTCTTTGTAAGAAAAACTTCTGACATTTTTTCTATATCTTCCTTCGTAATTGCCATATTTTAGCGCCTCCTCAAGAATATATAGCAATTTTCATGCCATATCTTCATTTTTAAGCAACGGTCTCATATGAGGAAATAGCAGCACATCTCTAATTGATGGAGAATTTGTCGCAAGCATAACAAGGCGGTCGATTCCAACCCCAAGCCCGCCTGCTGGCGGCATGCCATACTCCAAAGCCTGCAAAAAGTCTTCATCCATGGATTCAGCTTCAAGATCACCTGCCGCTTTAAGGTCTGCTTGTTTCTGGAATCGCTCCCTCTGATCGATTGGGTCATTAAGCTCGGAAAAAGCATTGGCTATTTCCATGCCGGCAACAATCAATTCAAATCTTTCAACCAAACGGGGATTATCTCTTTTTTTCTTGGCAAGCGGAGATGTTTCGATTGGATAATCAATTATAAACGTCGGCTGTCTAAGATTCGGTTCGACAAATTTATCATACAATTCATTGATAACCTTGCCGACCCCTATTTCAAGCGCCCCCTCTATCCCTTTCTCTTTCCCGATGTTTTTTATCTCATCTTCCGATTTCCCATCTATATCAATATGTCCATAATGTTTTAAGGCTTCAAGCAAAGGGATTCTTTTAAAAGGAGGCTTAAAATCAAGTCTCTCCCCTTTAAATTCTATTTCGAGGGTCCCAACCGTTTCTTCTATGACTTTTGAAATCATACTCTCCGCAAGAGACATAACATCATTATAGTCGGCATATGCCTGATAAGCTTCAAGCATCGTATACTCGGGATTGTGCTTGAAAGATATCCCTTCATTACGGAAAGATCTCCCGACTTCAAAAACTTTTTCAAATCCGCCGACTAACAATCTTTTCAGATAAAGTTCAGGAGCAATTCGCAAAAACAAAGGCATATCCAAAGCTTCATGATGCGTTTTAAAAGGTCGGGCAGCGGCGCCTCCCTGCAAAACATGCAAAATCGGAGTCTCAACCTCCATAAACCCTTTTTCTTCAAGAAACTTTCTGATCCCTGAGATTATCTTTGATCTTTTTACGAAAATATCTTTAACTTCGTGATTTACCATCAAATCAACATAACGCTGACGATATCTAAGCTCTTTATCTTGGAGTCCATGCCATTTTTCAGGAAGCGGATGAAGATTTTTTGAAAGCATTACCCACTCTTCCACACGGACTGTAAGTTCTCCCGTTTTGGTCCTGAAAATATGCCCTTTCACGCCGATAAAATCGCCCATATCAACTTTTCTGTAAAGCTCGTAGCTTGCTTCGCCTATAATATCCTGTTTAGCATAAATCTGGATACGGCCGGTTTCGTCCTGGATATGTCCAAATGAAGCTTTCCCATGTCCCCTCTTTGCCATAACACGCCCGCAAATAAAAACAATTTCGGGGCTCTCTTCGTGTTCTTTTATTCCTTCAAATTTTTGAAGTATTTCAATCGCGGTAATAGTCCGCTCATATTTATAAGGATACGGATTGACACCGGCCTTTTTAAAATCTTCAAGTTTCTCCCGCCTTACTTTCAACAAATCGCTTAGTTCTTCTGACATAACAGCTCCTCTTTTTGTTTATTATACCAATTTAAGAGAGAGAATTCGATGGGGGATTTTCTAACCAAAATATCTCAAAAATGCCACAGAATCTGTAGGAGTATACTCAGAATAAGGGACTAAAGAGAGATCATGCCTAACAATATGACCAAACCCTAACTTAGAAATCACTCGGCCATCATCATATATTCCAAAATATTCCGGTCTATCAAATTTTCTCAAAAAATAAGCGACTACGTCTCCATTTAAAGGATAATCAACAGGCCTAAACCCTTTAGAGAAAAGAAAAGGGAAGGGAGGAATTAGCTCTTTTCCTGTCAAAGAATCATTATAATACAAAAACAGAGAAGCTTTACCATTTGCTGCCCACGGTTGCATAAATCTTTTATAGAAAACATACTCTAACCCAAAATATCCAGTATTACAATCATCACAATAGTCTCTACTCTCGATAAGTTCCAAATCAAAGCCACTTACTATTTCATTCATAATTAATGAACTTCTTGCCCTCTCTATCATTTCATAAAATCTTTCTCTTGTAGGATTATTAGGCAAATGCAAAAAAGGAAAACTTAAACCCCGATTATTCACCCCGATTACGAAATCGGGGTTCATAGACGAACAGATTAGGGTATCTGTTGGTGAAAATTTTATTTTTCTCCATCCATTTTCCGGAATATATGTCCCCCTTTTCAAATGCTTAAATATATCTATATCAAAAGGTATAAAACTATGAAAACATATATCCCCACCATTAAAAGCAACCATTGAAGAGATAACTTTCCTCCCCGGAGCACTTTGGGCCACATAATTCGCCATGTTTTCTCCTTCCGCACCACCCTCACCATTTAAACATGAGTCAAGAAATATGACGAGATCCTCAGGTAATTTTCTTAAATGTTCTTTCAAATTAAATTTACTAACTTTTAACTCTCTAGAATCATCAGAATAGTGTATCCCATATTTAGGACGGCTACATCCAAAAGTAAGAGTCTCTCTTGATCCATGCCCCCCCAACACAAGTAATTTAAGATCACTATCTTCATCCAAACATTTACACATCTCTTCAACTGTAGATATAGCCCTAAGCTTAATATCGTAATGATCTTTAATAATAGAAATTACATTTATAGCTCTCTCTTCGCTAAAAACACAATCACCCAAAAAAGTAGGATCGTCTGTAGGATATAAAAATAGAGCTTTTGGTCTGCCGTCATTCTTAAAATCAATATCTATGGACTTTAGTCCCAATTTATAATAATAAATAATAGTATCCGCGTTAAGCCCAGCTTCAACCATTTTTTGCGTGTAATCCGCGGGAACTCCATTAGATTGCAAAACCGCTATATCATGACCGTTAAAAGCTGTTGCCCCATTAACTCGTACAGATACATACTCGCTTCCCCTTTCATATGTCCCTCCTGCCGCCACAAACCTGTTTATATCAGCTCCATCTCTAAAAACCGTAGCCTCCTCTGTATTTCTTAAGGAAACCAAATCGAGTTTTAATTGATCCCTCCGCAATACAGCATAAACATCTTCTCCATCAGAAAAAATAGTATGACTTTCTGTATCTGAAATATCAACAATCTGTCGCAGCTGCAGAATCGTAAAGCCATTCTCTTTACACAAGCCTAATGTAAATTCATTAAAAATTTCTCTTCCTTCATGATCTCTTATCCCAATCGCAGATTGTGCATATTCTAAATCTCCGCCAGATTTTAAAAATCTAATAATATCTCTCGGTGTTTGAAAAACAGTTGCCCCACTATCAAATACTACTTCACTCACAAGTCTTTCAACTGTTTTTAAGGAGATGCCGGTCTTCAAAAGATTTCTTATATCATCAAGTCTGCATTTATATTCAATTTCATCGTTTCTAAAAATAGTCCTCCCTTCACTATCTTTTAAGTCCGCAACTCTTTTAACATCTTTTAAAGGAAAAGCTTCTGATAAAAACTTGCCTATGTTAGCATTTCGGGATAATATACGAGTTCCGTTACTATCACATATCTTGGCAAGGTCAATACAATACTGAACAGTTACACTCTTTTTACTTAAAAAATGAGCAACTAAATCCGAATAATAAAGCGCAAATTCTCCTTCATTTAACGTATAACAATATTTAGATAATTTAAGCAAACCATCTAATTCTATGTTTGCCTCCCATAATTTATTTATCGATTTTTTTCAAAACCAGCTCTGGATAATTGCGCATAATAATCTTTTTTTTTAGGGGAAGCTTGTCCAAGGATTATCTCTTTTATTCTTTTTAAAGGGGCCTTCTGTCCAAATTGAGATATTTTTACCACTTAAAATCTCCTCACATTCAAAGCCTATTCTCTTTTACCCCGATTATGATAGTCGGGTTAGTTTTTAGTTTTACAGTAAACAATCGGGGTTCATCGTTTTTTTTCACTCTACAAGTCATGCCTTTCCCTTGTTATCACATATATCTATCGAAAATTTTAAGATGAGATTGCAGAAAATAAGGATAAAACCTGGGCTGTTTTAAAATTACTTGAACCCCGATTATTCATGGATGAACAGAATTCTAGTAGGTTGTTGAGAGAATCCTTAGGTATGAATAATCGGGGTGAAATTCTCTCACTCTTTTTCGATAATTATTCATGAGACCAATAACAGCCCCAACTTGTCATAGAAGAGAATCAAATTTAATTCTACACAGGAACATTGGATTTAATAAATCGAATAATATTATATTATTATTTTTAGTTGCATCATTGATCAATTGCGAAAGCAACAGCAATATTGTTTTAGATCCTCTAGCTCCAGAAGCTACTCCAACAATTACCCCAACACCAACGCTCCCAACTGAGCCAACACCATCTCCAATAATTACTCCAACTCCGACACTCCCAACTGAGCCAACACCATCTCCAATGATTACTCCAACACCTCAACCAGATTTAACCACTGTATGGGAATCAAAAAATTGGACATGGATTTGCGATTCATTTGGTAAAAGTTGTGGAACTTCTCCAACTAATCCAGATACACACAATACCTCTTTCTGGGGAAACAACCCAAGCCAAACAGGAAATGTTGGCATATTTTACGGTTACCCGCAGGATATAATTGGACATCTTTCTTCTGGCGAGAAAGCTTGCCTTAGTTTAATTGGATTTGTAGATGGAGTAGGAAATAGTATCACTTCTGATGAAAATATAGGTGAAGTAGCTTTTGCATTTATTGATATGGAAAATAATCCTATTGGTGGGATCTGGGAACCACAATCTTTACTCTTAAAAACACCTTTCTGCACCCAACCGATTAAAAAAGAACAAACCCCTTCAGGATTAGGGATAACTTTTTATTTTAATGACTACAACGCCTCTTATCTCTCGCTAATAATTTCATACCCTACACTAGAGACAACCCCTTAAGCGTTAAGTTCATATCAACAACATCTATCCCTTTAGCATATTGCGCAATTAATTTTGCATAACCGCCTGTTGCGACAACTTTTACTTTTACGCCCATCTCTTTTTGAAGCCTTGCAATCATTCCTTCAACAAGAGATACATAGCCATATAAAATTCCGGATCTCATCGCCTCAACAGTTGAACCACCAATTATTTTTTTGGGGGGCTTGATTGTAATATTAGGAAGTTTTGCCGTCTTTTCAGAAAGCGCATCGCAGGTCATTCGAATGCCCGAAACTATAGAGCCTCCAATGTATTCACCTTTACTTGAAACGACATCAAAGGTAGTTGCCGTGCCAAAATCCACAACTATGACAGGATATCCATACAGTTTTTTTGCCGCATAAGCGTTAACAACCCTATCCGCTCCGATTTCTTTTTTATTTCTAATTTTAATTTTTAATAAATCAAACTTGGAAGGATCAATAAATCTTGCCCCTGATAAAATCTTTTTTATAAGCTTATCAACAGATGGAACAACAGAAGAGACAACAACTTTGCAATCCTTAAAAATTTTCAAATCAGCTTTTTTAAGTTTTTTTGTATCACAAATCCAACGCTTTTTTAGCCGCTCACCTTCAAACAATCCAAAAGCGGTAGAACTGTTTCCGATATCAATCGCAAGCGCCTTAATTTTTATGGCTTTCTCCCTGCTTATCATTTCTAATCTCCTATAACCCCTATTGGGCTTGTTGCATAATAGCAGTTTTTGCAATTTGTCATCCCCACGAAAGCGGGGAGCCACACGGGAATGACCATTATGCAACAGACCCCTATTGTTTTTTTTCCTCTCTTTAACCCCATATCGGGGCACATTCCTCACTTTTCTAGCCCTTCCTGGCGCTCTCCCTTCATCAATATATTATCATTTAACCTGAAATTTCCAAAATAGCCCCCCGATATAAATATAGGAGATGATTAAAATGATCATCATAAAAAGAATATTAAAAGGGAGTGGGGTAAGTTTGCTGATCGGGTTAGCGGTCTATACAAGTTTCAAGGTAACCGGCATTGATATGGGAGGAGAGCAATCACTTTTGGTTCTATTCCCATCTGCAATAGGATTCTTGTCATCGTTTATAATATTTTAAACAAAAAACAATACACACAGATTACGGCCTGCACCGTTTTTTTGACAGATGGAAATTGCTACTATTTGAGTCATAAATAACTTTTCATGTCTTCAGGAACGTCTGCCTCAAACTCAACATATTTTCCAGTTGTTGGATGCATGAACCTAATACTCTTGGCATGCAACAACTGCCCGCTTTTTTCCGTACTTTGAGCCTTATACTTTGAACCTCCATACAAAACATCGCCAACAACCGGATGTCCGATACTTGCCAAATGAACTCTTATCTGATGAGTTCTCCCCGTCTTAGGTTCAATCTCAAGCAAAGTAACATCTTTAAATTTTTTAATAACTTTATAATGTGTAATAGCCTTCCGAAATCTTTGCTTTTTTTGTGGACTTGCCACATCCATCTTTTTCCTATTCACGGGATGCCTTCCTATAGGTACATCTATAACTCCTGAATCTTCTTTAACGATCCCTTTAACCAAAGCTAAATAAATCTTTTTAATTGTCCTGTTTTTAAATTGACGGCTTAAAGCTTTATGGGCCTCGTCACTTTTTGCCGCAATAATAACGCCTGACGTATCTTTATCAAGTCTGTGGACAATTCCCGGTCTCAAAACACCTCCTATTCCCGATAAATCTTTACAATGATAAAGTAAAGCATTAACCAAAGTCCCGGAATAATTGCCAGCTCCAGGATGAACAACCATCCCGCGAGGTTTATTTATAACAATAATATCTGAATCTTCATAAATAATATCTAAAGAGATATCTTCTGCTCCAGTCTTCAGTTCTTTTGGCCTGGGAATATTGACAGATACTTTGTCATTTATTTTTAATTTATAGGAAGGTCTAGAAGCCTTGTCATTTACCAAAATGTCATTGTTTCTTATTAAATTGCAAGCCTGAGATCTTGAAAGCCCAACATCCAAGGACGAAACAAAAATGTCAAGCCGTCTATTTAATTTCGACGCGTCTACTAAATATTCCATAAAGTATAAGACCGAAAATAATAATAAAAATTGATCCTATTTGGGCATTTGTTAAACCAAATAAATAGCGTGTATTATCCCTTATAAAATCTATTAAAAACCTGTAAGAAGGATAAAAAATGATTCCCAGAGCAAAAATCTGTCCCTGAAACTTTCTTCTATAAAACAAAAACAACAAAATACCCATTATAATAAAACCAGAAATAGAGGCATAAATCTGAGTAGGATGACGAAGCTCTAAAAGATGAGGAAACTCTACAGCCCAAGGGAGAGAACATTTTACACCATAACAACATCCGTTTAAAAAACAACCTATTCTTCCGATTGCGTATCCCAAAAAAGTGGCAGGAGTTGCAATATCAAGCATGTCCATAACTGAAATTTTAAATATCTTACACGCCCAAATGAGCCCTAAAAGGCCAAAAACAAGACCGCCATAAAATATAAGACCGCCGTTCCATATCATAAAAGCTTCCCATGGGTTTCTAATTTCATACCAAAAGAATATTACATAAAAAGTACGGGCGCCGATAATTGCCCCAATAAAAACAAACATTGCAACATCTAAAATATTTTCTGGCTTAATAGATATCTTACGCGCCAAAAAACAAGCAAGGATAATACTGGCTAAAAAACCTAGCGCCAACATAAATCCATAAGAATAAATAGTCATACTGCCTATTTTAAGCAAAATTGGATGCACGTCATTTTCCCTCCTTAAGAACAATAAAAATTATAAAAAAGACCGCCACATTAATCATAACATCCGCGACATTAAAAACTGGCCATATTCTAAAATCGATAAAATCGACTACATAACGGCGAAAAACCCTGTCTGACATATTGCCAAGACTCCCACCCAAAAGAAGAGCAAGAGGCGTTTGAAGATGATCATCAAATCTTAGCCGCTCATGAAAATAAAAAATCGCGGCAATAACCAGTACTCCCGTTATTAAAAGAAATAAAATCTTACCTCTAAACAAACCAAAAGCAGCCCCACTGTTTTGAACGTAAGTTAAATGCAAAATATTTTCTATGATTGGAATGCTTTGGTTTACAAACATAAAGCGATGAACAAGAAATTTCGAAAACTGATCAAATAAAAGAACTGACGCTGTTATAATAAAAAATTGCATCTATCTTCTTATTATAGCATTCTGGACGCTATAAGATTCTATTATCTTTCCAAGTTCATTAAAATAATGTCCTATTAAAGGGATATCTACCATGCCAGAAATAACATGAGTCAAAACAAACAAGATAAATCCAAGAATAACCGTCATTCCTATGCCTATGCCAAAACCATAAGCTATACCATTTAAAAAGGTAAAAAAGATATAGCGTAGAGGATCTTTTCTGTCCCTGCGGATACTCTCTATAGCTTCTATAAGTCTATCATCTGCCATATTATACATCAGTCACCTTTATCAAAACCTACTCCTTCTAAGTTGCCCTTTTTCCCTATTCTCTTTACCCCGATTATGAATAATCTGGGTTTATATTATGTCCCCTCACTCCAAGAAGCCAAATATTTCTCCTGTTCAGCGGTTAAAACATCTATTTCTATACCCATAGATTTAAGTTTTAGTTTTGCAACCCAATCCTCTATATCCTGAGGAACATAATAAACTTTAGGCTCAAGTTTCCCTTTATTTTTAATACAAAAATCGGAAGCAAGCGCCTGGGTAGAAAAACTCATATCCATAACAGAGGCAGGATGCCCTTCTGCGGCAGATAAATTAATTAAACGTCCCTCAGCCAAAAGATTAATACGATGCCCGTTTTTCAAAGTATATTCATCAACAAAATTTCTGACATTCTCTTTCACAGATTTTGCGATTTTCTTTAATCCTTCAATATTTATTTCCACATTAAAATGGCCGGAATTACAAACTATAGCGCCATCTTTCATAACTTCAAAATGATGGACATCTATCACATTAATATCTCCCGTCAACGTACAGAAAACATCTCCAACTTTTGCGGCTTCTACCATAGGCATAACACGAAATCCATCCATCACAGCTTCAAGGGCTTTAACAGGATCAATTTCAGCCACAATAACATTAGCCCCCAACCCCCTGGCCCTCATTGCAAAACCTTTTCCACACCAGCCATATCCAACTGTCACCACATTTTTACCCGCGAGCAAGACATCTGTCGCGCGAATAATCCCGTCAATTGTCGACTGTCCGGTTCCATATCTGTTATCAAAAAGATTTTTGGTTGCCGCGTCATTTACCGCAATAATAGGGATCTTTAAAGCCTTATCTTTTTCCATTGCTTTAAGACGAATAACTCCGGTTGTTGTCTCCTCCATACTCCCTATAATCTGGGGAATAAGTTCAGCTCTTTCTTTATGAATTGCCGAGACAAGGTCAGCTCCGTCATCCATTGTAATTTGAGGCTTATGATCGAGCGCCGCATAAAGATGTTGATAATAGGTCTTATTGTCTTCACCCTTTATGGCAAAAACAGATATTTCATAATCAAAAACCAACGAGGCTGCAACATCATCTTGGGTGGAAAGAGGGTTTGACGCACAAAGAACGATATCAGCGCCACCAGCTTTTAATGTCCTAACCAGATTTGCAGTCTCTGCCGTAACATGGAGGCATGCAGACATTTTAAGCCCGAGGAGCGGCTTTTCCTTTGTAAATTTCTCTTTAACCTGTCTTAACACGGGCATATCATTATCTGCCCATTCAATCCGTTTTTTTCCAACAGAAGCCAAATTTTTATCTTTTATATCAAAATTCATAATATTATCCCCTTTCAAAAAATAATAAAGTTATTATACTCCGTACAACAACAATCATTCAACCAGTTGAGGCTTCTAAAGCTTAACAGCTTTTTCTTTTGTCGAACGAATAGTTGCTTTTGTTATCCCAGTCAAAAATTCGCTTGCATTTAATATTTCAAGTAGGACGGGCTCGTCATCTTTTGAAAAATGTATAATAATATTTTGAGCTTCTTGAGCATGATCAATTTTTTTTGAATTAAGTTCAAGTGTAGCAATGTCCGCTTCCCTATTATATCTAACCTTCATAATAACTTCGCCTCCCTGGATAAAAAGTAATTATTACTATTAAATTGTCTTTTTCTTCATAAACAACTCTTAAAACATGCTTAAAGTCTATGGCTTTTTGAGCTATGAATCTATCTTTAAATCCTTTTTCTTTTTTATCAGGTTTTTTAATAACATCCAATACTTTTTCTTTGCTAACAGAAAACCCATGCTCTTCTAGTATTTTGAATTTTTCTTGTGCATGGGAACAAAAAGAAATCTCCTTCATTTTCTAAATGCTAACATAATTCTTAGATAGGATCAATTTTGTTTTTTTAATTTTTTTTCAATTTGAATAAGAGTATTACGATGAATCCCCAAAAGCTCGGCCGCTTTATTTTTTCTCCCTCCAACTTTTTCCAACGCCTTTTTAATAAACTCCGACTCAAATTTCATGGAAGCCAAACGAAGATTCATAGTGTCAAGGCCAGGATCTATTTCTATAAACCCGTCTCCCCCCGCCTGTCTAATCTCTAAAGGAAGTTTTTCTTCCAAGATTACATCATCTTTTGATAAAACGACCAAACGCTCAATAAGGTTTTGCAATTCCCTTACATTGCCGGGCCAATCATAACTTATTAAAGCATCTTCACAATCGACGGAAAACCCTTTGATTTTTTTACCGAACTCAACGTTATAAAAATCAAGAAAATGTTTTAACAAAACAGGAATATCTTCTCTCCTTTCCCTTAAAGGAGAAATATTTATAGGAATAACATTTAATCTATAATACAAATCATTTCTAAATTCATTTTTTTTGACAGCCTCCAAAAGATTTATATTTGTCGCCGATACAATTCTTGCATCAACAGGAATAGGATGTTGGCCGCCTACCCGTTCGATCTCCTTTTCCTGAAGGGCTCTTAAAAGCTTTGCCTGCATTGCCAAAGGAAGGCTGCTTACTTCATCAAGGAAAAGGGTTCCCCCATCAGCAATTTCAAACTTGCCTAATTTTTTCTCGACCGCCCCGGTAAAAGAGCCTCTTTCATGCCCAAAAAGCTCTGATTCTAAAAGATTTTCAGGAATTGCCGCACAATTTACCGGGACAAAAAGATTGTTACTCCGTTTGCTAAGATTATGAATCGCGCGGGCAACAAGTTCCTTTCCCGTCCCTGATTCCCCATAGATAAGAATCGTCGAATCATTTTCTGAAATTTGAGAAATAACTGAAAACAGCTCCAGCATTTCAGGGCTTATCCCAACCATCTTTTCAAATCGATATCTTTTATCCACTTCCTCTTTCAAAAATATATTCTGATTTCTAAGTTTTTTTTGCTCCAAAATTTTTGATATCAAAGAAGAGATTGTCCCGACATCAAAAGGCTTGGTTATATAATCATATGCTCCGGCCTTCATGGCATCAACGGCATACTGCACGGTATTCATGGCAGTAACCATAACAACATCAAGATCAGGATCTATATCTTTAATACGGCGCAAAACTTCAAGTCCGTCAATCTCCGGCAGTCGAATATCAAGCAATACAAGATCAGGGAAAAACTGTTTAACTTTTTCTATGGCTTCAAGTCCCCGAGAAGCAAAAATAACTTCATAATTATCAGATAAAAGCATCTGCATTGAATCACGCAATGACTTTTCATCATCTACAATTAAAATAACAGCTTTTTTCTCGTTTTTATTCACAAAGAGATCCTCTCATCTGCCGATAAAATCCCAAGCTGCTTACGATATGAAGCCACGGTTCGCCTACCTACAACAACAAAATGCTTTTTTAATGTTTCTAAAATCTCTTTATCGCTTAAAGGGTTTTTCTTGTCTTCATTTTTAACTATCTCTATAATTTTACCCTTTATTGCCATAGGAGAAAAACCGCTAAGCTCCCTTTGGCAGAGAAAACTAAGCGGAACAAGTCCTTTTGGAGTCTGCACATATTTGCCAGATAATGCCCTAGAAATAGTAGAAGGATGCAGGCCTAATCTTTCGGCCAAATCTTTTTGCGCCAAAGGAAGGAGCATTTGCGCCCCCTTTTTAAAAAACCCTTTTTGCACCTCTATAATTATATTCATAATTGATTGGGAGGTCTCCCCTCTTTTGCGAAGGTTTTCTATTAATTCTTTTGCTTTTTCAAGCTTATCTTTTAAAAATTTCACTGTTTCTTTATCCGTCTTAGAATCTTTTAGCATTTTCTGATACTCTTCAGATATATTTATTTTAGGACCGTATTCCTTTTCAAGATTAACAAGTTTTACCTCTTCGCCTTTTTCCGTAACCTCTATGGAAAAAGATGGAATAACTCTTTGCGCTTCATCTCCGAAATTTAAACCCGGATTAGGATTGAGATTTTTTTTTATAAAATCCATTACCTGGGAAACCCCCTCTTGGGATATACTCAAAATCTCCGCCACTTTAGAAACATTGTTTTTTGAGATCTCTTCAAGATGATTTTTTATAACTTTTTCTATAAGCTTTTGCAATTTATCAGATTCAAACCCAAAATTCTGGACCTGTAACAACAAGCACTCTTTAAAATCCCTAGCGCCAACACCTTCAGGTTCAAATGTCTGAATCACTTTTAAAACTTCATCTACAACATGAAAAGAGACGTTAAAATCTTTTACGATTTTATCTCTAACCTCATTATAATTTTTTATATAACCGCGATCATCTATCTCTTCTATAATCTCACGGCCAATATCAAATTTATTATCATCAAGATCAATTAAATTCAGTTGATCCAATAAAAAAGCCTTCAGTTTTTTAGGCGTATTTTTTATATTCTCCAATCCCGGATACTCATCAAAATCGACCTGCTTCCTGATTTTTTTATTAGATCCCAGGTACTCAAGATATTCCATCAACTTTTCGTTGGATTGTATCTCAACAAGAGGGTTTTCTTCCGAGGCTTTTTCTATTTCTGTTATTATCTCAACATAAGGGAGGGCCAAAATGCGAAGCATGGCAAGTAACTTAGGGGAAAGCATAAGTTGCAATTCTTGATTTATCTCTTGATGGAAACTAAGCTCAACCATATCTAATTTTAACCTGATTTAGCTTTATAATCAAAGGGTTTTGAGGAATAGATAATTTAGGATGTCTACTGGGGAATAAGAGGATTATAACCATTTTTTAACATCACATCGACAAAGCCGATCGCCCTATCTTTAAATCTCTTCCCATGACTCCACCCCTCAGGAATTCCCAGTCTGACAAAATGCTCATGTACTTCTTCATGAATTCCCGTGCCTTCTATTAAAGAAGATAACATCTTAATTGCTGTGTCCGCCCTATAGGCAAGGTCTCTAATGACCAAATCTTCTCCTCTCATTGCAAGTTTAGCAAGGAGCCCTTCCTGCCTCAATGCCAATATTTTATTCAACTCTTTCGCATCATCCTCAATCGCCTCCCGCCTAAACTTAAAGACATTCGGTCCAAAGGTTGCAATCCTTATCTCTTTAGGATTTGAATAAAATACGACTTTCGGATCATGTAATCCCATAGCCTGATATATCTCAAGCATCATCGCTTGAAACTTTTCCAGATGCGTAGGCAGATAGGCAACATCTTCTCTTTCATTTTCTGCTTGATACGCTTCTAGAAACTCTCTTCTTCTTCTAGTTGCGCTTGTCATTATCATTCTAAATGAAGATGATATTAACGAGCTTTCCAACAACGCGCCTCTCGCAACAGAATCTCGCACATCTTGTAAAGAAATTATCTTCCCATCGCTATCTTTTATTCCAATCAGAGTCATAAGCATTGTCAATTCCTCTTCTCTCCCCTGATATCCCGTCAAATCAACAAGATTGATATCCCCTCCATTTATAATTTCTGCCAGGGTTTTTACCTCCATGGGAATATTCCCCTCCAAATTACCATTCCCAAGCTCTACATGCTGCGAATAGAGATAATCTTTCGGTAAATTTCCAAACTCTTCTCCAGTCTGAAGATACTCTTTTATGGCTTTTTGCATAGCAAGTTGTATAAAGATATTTGCAACCACCCTCTCATCTTCCATCACATCATCTCTCCCTCTTGTCAATTCCTCATTTTCTCCAATCTCAAAAGCGCAATCTTCCACATATCTTTTTAAAAACTCAGGAAAATATTTTAAATATCTCTCCTTAGAATGATTTACTATCAACCCGTTTTGAACAACTCTATCCTCATGCTCCTTTTCCACTTTTAACAATGAATATACCCCCCTCCCTTTTAATGCAAGACTCTCCTTGTTTAAAATTCTTTCTGCTATCCCAACCCCTTTATAAGAAATATTTAAAACAGCAGGATCGACCAATCCCGCCATATCCCTTACTCTAAACTCCAGCGCCATCTCTCTAAATGCTATCTTTATCTTATTTTCTTCTTCATCAAATACAGACCCTATCTTCTTCCCTACAGAGACCTCAAAGCCGCTCACTCCCGCATCAGTTAAACCATTAATATATTTTGAAACTTGAGCATCAAGGTTATTCCCACGAAGCTCTACTTCCACATAATTTCCATCTCCTGATGACGATTTTACTACAACCACATCATTATCATTTAACGCGCTTTCAAAGCCTATCCCGTTCTTACCTATATTCTTTTTACCTTCTAATCCCCCGCCCCTTTTGTCTGAAACGCCTAAATTCAATAACAACTCTTTAACCCCTGAATCTGATAATCCTCGCCCATCATCCCGATAGGTTGCAAAATGATATAAATCTCTCCCTATTCTTTGAGTAGATGTCAAAATATCCATCTTCTTGGCCCCCGCGTCTATCCCATTTTGGATAAACTCTCTTCCGCAAATATCCCTTTTTAAATCCTGTCCTTTTACTTCGCTCCTTACGTAAGACTTAAAAACTTTATGATCGATCCTATCTCCTTTATAATAACCCCTTGTCCAATCTGCAAGTAATCTAGCGTGCTTTTCTCTTTCTTGCGACCAGCCGGGATCATAAAGCCCCGCCCAATAGTAAAATGCCAAATCATGCCTCTCTACAATCCCAGTCCATCCCCCTCTTTTTGGAATTTCCCTTACCGTTGCAGGGAGATTGGCCTCTCTTACCTTTAAATCTTCGCGGGTTAGAAGATGAACAAATCCTTTTACTTCAGGATCATCCGGAAGCTCCTTTCCATTATAAAGATACATATAGATACCCTTCTCATCAAAATACTCCAGGATCCTTTCAAGCTCTTCAATATCCCCCGCTAAGACATTTACCAAGATATCCCATCTTGAAACAACACGCCTGAATAGATCTCCTTCTATTTCTCCATAACTTGCATACCATAACTTTTCAATAAATGACAAATATGCCTCTTGAAACCTAAATGCTTCACCAATTCTAGTTGAAAGCCTCCCTTCAATTTTAAGAACCAATTCATCTCCCAAACTTTCAACAGCTTTTGCAGGAAAATATCCAAACAGTTCAAGATTTTGAACTCCTTTTGAATAATCCCCTGCCACAATACGGCAGAGCATCTCATGACGGCGATTCTCATATGTTTCTCTCTCATCATTGGATGAAAACCATGCTTTTTTGGTAGGGATATGAGCAGGAATGGCTGCACACCTATAAATATCTCTTCTTTCTTCTAAGAAAGCAAAATCTGAAAAGCGAGAACCGCCTTCTTTTTCTAAAAAAAATACCATCAAAACGGGAAGAGGCGTCCCTATTTTATAAAAAGAAGTCTCCCTATCAATTTTATTCATGTTAGAAAAAGAAAAACATCCGGCTTCACCATCTAAAAGAAAAAACTCTTTAGCGCTACTCTCTTTTAATTTATAATCTAATCCCATCTCAAAAAAAGCATTAACATGGCTATCTGTGATTCCATTCAAGAATATTTTATCCCCGACAACTCTTGCTCTTTGCATGAATCCGGGAGAATCTATCTCAAGAGTTGCTTCCCCCTGGCGAAAAAGAAATATCTTCTTATCTTCACAAGAAGAAAAGGTCTGAATCAAGTAACCCTCATCATATTTACAAACAAATAACAAAGATTTCTCTCCAAATGTAATCTCTTTTAAATCACCATCAATTGTTTTATCTACAATTACATTTCCGACAGCTGTTATCACGGAATCACCTGAAAAATTAAAAGCCCGACACCTCGGAACTTCAAACTTATATTCAAATATCAGCCTATCTTTTGACCCTTCACAGACAACAAACGGAGTATCCCGACTGCTATTATCCTGAAAAATAACAACAATTCTGTTTTCATGCGAATAGAGATTAATAAATTTATTATTGCCGGAAAAAACTCTTCTTAACTTCCCATCTCTGCCTTTTAGCCAGATAATAAAGCTTTCACCTCCATTATCATCAAATTTCTTTTCAACAATGAATAATTCATCCTCAAAATGATAAAGTTCTAAGGAATCAGAAAAAATTCCCGTTTTAATAAGTCTTCCATTCACAAGTTCATATAATTCACACATATGATCCAAAGGTTTGGAAAATCTGACAAATTCTCTCCCTGCAATACAATAAAAATCAACGTTAGCCTTACTAAGCTCCTTAGCCCTAAATAAAACTTTTTCCAATGGAATTTGTCCAGCTCCCAATTTATCTCTTCGCTTTATTACACCTTTAATTAACCTCCTTGCCTCCTTACTATCCCCAAAAATCCTCAGATATACAGCAGCCCCCTTTCTATCTTGTTCACCAAGTCTACTCAAAAAATCCGTATAATTGCTTAACTCTCTTTTTGCATGAGTATTTTCAACTCCCCCTGCTTCCCCCATGCTATTATCGGCGCTATTATCAACTTCCCACGGCCACAGCAATCTGAATTTCGGCATCTCCCTATCTCCATATCCGACATAAAATCCGGCTCTCAGATTCAACATCAATTTATTGCCCTGATACTTCCTGTTTATTATCACATTCTTTCCTACCTCCACCCACACATCATCACTGTTAAATTCCGCCCAATGTACAATATATCCCCTTCTACTCTCATACAATGTGGAGTCATAGGTCTCTACCCCCGCATCGCTTATCTTAAACTCAGCCAAAAGTTCCCTTCTTACGTAAACCTTTCTTCTTGAAACTTTAAGATCAACAAATCCTCTTTCGTTAGGCAATAGGAGGGTTTCGAAACAAGCCTCCATCTCACTGACCTTTTTCCCCTCCACGCACATGAACTTAAGGAGGGCATCTTTCTCCCCCATTTCAAACAAAAGCTCTTTTGATTCCAGCGCCGCTGCTATACTGTTTAAGATTGACCACTTGCGTTCCCCCGCAATCGTCAAAACCTGCTTAATCAACTCACTTATCCTTTTTACCTCTTCTCCTCCCAGTTTAATTTTATCTTTTGATTGAGAAGGCCTGATCCCTATTCCAAGCTCAATCCCCAAATTATTTTCAATATTAACCCCTGAGATATCTATTCCTATTATCTCCACCCCACACATCAAAAAACTGACTCTCCCATTACTAATAACTCTTTGCTCTCCTTTAGAACAATCTCTTGAGTAATAAATATCTGCCTCTTGTATGTCATCCCTATATTCTCTCTCCAAGCTCCCCTCCGAACTCCCCAACCCCAAATATCCTTTTACCAATCTGTCAGCCCCCATTCCATGGCCGCTGTCTTTTACCTTAAAACTATCGCCAGATACTTGTATCTCTAACTTTCCCTTTGATTCCTTGTTTATATCTCCATGTTTCAAGCTCAACCACTCTTGAGGATTATTAACCCGCGCGGCATTTGCCTTAACATCAACATCCATTACAAATCTAAATGTATTATGAATCCCCTCCAATATTTTATTATTAAGGTTAGTAAGGAGACTACTCCTTACCTCAACCTGTGTCCCATGTTCAAATTCTGTATTCTCCCTCTCCCTCAATTCAATCGACACATCTTTTCTGCCATCTGCTTCTATGCTTAAAAATCTGACAACCCTCCCCACATCAGAAACAACTCTAGTTGTAACTTCAATAAAGGCATTTGCAACACCTCTTACATATCTTAATGACATAAGCCTCCCCATCCCATACATCCCCACAATTTTTATCCCTCGTATAGCTTCAAGCCCGTTTACCGCAAGCTCTTTTGCAAACTGATCTTCTTTTGCTCCCTGCCTTACAAAAGATTCCCAATCAACCACACGCATATCTTTTGTCCTTAATAGTTCTCTTTGAAAATTGTTTAGCTTAAACAAAGATGCGCAAAACGAAGCTGTTTTTAAGGTGCTATCCATCGCAAACGGGATTACCCGTCCAAAAACAGTAAGAAGTTTTGTGGAAGCAGGAATCTCCCCTGCATAAACTGAGGTGGGAGAAGAAACAACAATTTTTTTAAGATCACACGGCATATTTTGATTTCCTACATGATTATCGAAAAAAACGCGGCGTAATTTCCTGTTTTCACCACTTTTTTCCGATCTTTTCCTAATTGCCAAGCCCATATTTTCATGATAAAATTAAGTTTTGTATGTATTAATAAAGGAGGATTTAATTTTTCATGCCAGTAGTAACAATGAAAGAATTGCTCGAAGCTGGGGTACACTTCGGACATCAAAGTAAACGTTGGAACCCCAAAATGGAGGAATATATATATTCTTCCAGAAATGGAATACATGTTATAGATCTTCATAAAACTATTCCATTAATTGAAAAAGCTTTTGAATTTGTGAAAGAAGTCATAAAAAATAATGGAAGCGTGCTTTTTGTAGGGACAAAAAAACAGGCGCAAGAGGCCATTGAAGAAGAAGCAAAAAGATGTTCCATGTTTTATGTCAAAGATAGATGGCTTGGGGGAACTCTCACAAATTTCAAAACCATCAAAAAGACTATTTCCAGAATGAAAGAAATTGAAAAAATGGAGATAGACGGTATGTTTGAAACCCTACCACGCAAAGAGGTTGCATCCTTAAAACGAGAGCACAAAAAAATGATCCGAGGACTTGGTGGCATTCGCGACATGAACAAACTTCCAAACGTCATTTTTGTAATAGACAGCCAAAATGAAACAACAGCAATTGCCGAAGCAAAAAAACTCAGCATTCCTGTAATCGCAGTCGTAGACACTAACTGCGACCCTGACAATATAGATTTCCCCATACCTGCAAATGATGATGCAATCCGTTCCATAAAACTTTTAACATCAATTATTGCAGAGGCGGTCCTTGTGGCAAGGGAGCTCGCAAAACCTCCAGAAGAAAGAAATGCAGATATCGCAATTCCTGAAGAAGATCAGGCAAATGCGGTTGACAGCATGGACACAGAAACAATGGAGGAAGCTTTAATGCTAAGCGAAGAAGAACGTTTAAGTGAATTAGCCCCTGAAATTGTTGAAGAAGAGGAAGAAAAAGAAGTTGAAGAAAGAACCGGATTTTAGTAACAATCAGACAATAGAAATAGAATAAGAAAGGATATCTTGAAAAATGGTTCAAATAACAACAGAAATGATAGTAAAACTCAGGGAGAGTACTGGATGCGGTATGATGGATTGCAAAAAAGCCCTTGCAGAGGCTGCTGGCAACATGGAAGAAGCCGTCACCAGTTTAAGAAAAAAAGGATTGGCTGCCGTAGCTAAAAGGGCTGAAAGAACCGCGGCTCAAGGAACAATAGCTTCTTACGTGCATCTCGGCGGAAAAATTGCGGTTTTGGTTGAGGTTAACTGTGAGACCGATTTTGTCGCAAAAAATGATGATTTTCAGAAATTTGCAAAAGATGTCGCAATGCAAATAGCGGCGCAAGCTCCTCAATATTTAATTCGGGAAGATGTTCCGGAAGAGATATTAGCCAAAGAAAAAGAGCTCCTATTGGATCAGGCAAAACAGGAAGGTAAGCCCGAAGCCGCCATGGAAAAAATTATTGCCGGCAGGATTGAAAAATTTTATGAATTAAATTGTCTTATGGACCAGCCATTTATAAAAGAGACCAAAATAAAAATCAAAGACCTTCTAGGTGACCTGTCCGCAAAAATAGGCGAAAAGATTGTTGTCAGCAGGTTTGTAAGATATCAGGTCGGAGAAAAGATTTAATCCGCTTTTGAGTCTGAAGCCCTTTTAGAAAAATAAAAAATAATCCCGTTTCTTTTGATATGATCAATCAGTTCTGAATTGTTTATTTGATCTAAAATGGATATATCGAAAGAATATGGCAGCAAAAAATCATCAATTTCAAGATTTATCTTATTCACCAAAGAAATGTCTAAGTTTTTCCCTTTAAGTACAAGGTCTATATCAGAACCTTTCTTAAAAGTCCCTTTTGCGCGTGACACCATATAAGAATAGATTCCTCTGCTTGAGGATGTTTAGCAAAAATACTATTTATTTTATCAATAATTTTTTTCTTTAAGAAGCCCGAACTTCAGAAGAATATTGCTTTCCTCCCTCACTCCACTTATAATAACTTTCGTAATGCCCCCAAAAAAAGCAATACTAATTGATGGAAATTCGCTCGCATATAGAGCCTTCTATGCTCTTCCCGATACTATGAAAAACTCCGAAGGACTTGTTACCAACGCAATTTATGGATTTACGATGATGCTCCTTAAGATAATTGAAGAGAACCCAGATTTTTTGGCAATTGCTTTTGACAGAAGAGAGCCAACATTCCGCCATAAAGAATATAAAGAGTACAAGGCAAAAAGGTTAAAGGCGCCTCCTTCTCTTTATGAGCAAATGCCCCTTATAAAAGAATTTGTGGAAAAGATAAATATTCCCATGCTTGAGCTTGCAGGGTTTGAAGGGGATGACGTCATAGGAACCCTCGCCATAAAAGCTTCAAGAGAAGGGTTTAATGTTGAAATAGTCTCCGGTGATTTGGATCCCCTCCAGCTTGTAAACGACAGGATAAAAGTTCTGACAACAAGAAAAGGAATTTCCGATATTATAGTTTATGATGAAAAAGCGGTTATAGAAAAATACGGGCTTGCCCCCACACAGTTAATCGATTTTAAAGCTCTAAAAGGAGATACATCTGATAATATTCCGGGGATGCCGGGGATTGGTGAAAAGACTGCAACAGAACTTCTGCAAAAATACGGAACGCTAAACAATATCTTTGCCAATGCGGATAAGATTGAAAAGCCAAAATTGAAAGAGACGCTAAAAAACGAACAGGAGAAAGGACTTTTAAGCAAAAGGCTTGGCACTATTGTAACAGATGCACCGATAGAGGTAGATTTTTCAAAAAAACTGGAGATTAACTGGGATAAAGCTGTCGAAGCTTTTGAAAAATTTGAATTTAAGTCTCTCATAAACAAATATAAAAAAAAACAGACTCTAACAAACGAAGAAAAAGTTGAAGCAAAACGCATGGAAATATCAAAGTTTGATTTTAAACTTGTAAAAGACGAATCAGACTTAAAAGAACTTTGTGAAAAACTTCATAAAGCCGATTCGTTCGCTTTTGACACAGAAACAGATAGCCTTGACACTTTTTCCGCAAACCTGATAGGGATATCTTTCTCAATGAACCGTGGGGAGGCTTTTTACATACCTTTAGGGCATAAAGAGAAAAAAAACCTTGACATCAAAAAGACCATGGTCGCGTTAAAGCCTGTACTAGAAAATAAAGAAACCCTAAAAATCGGTCATAATTTAAAATATGATGTCGAAGTTCTTTTAAAATACGACATTGAAGTCGCTCAACCATATTTTGACACAATGGTCGCGGCATATTTGATTGATCCAACTGTCCAAAGGTACAGCTTGAAACGGGCAGGTGCGCAGTATCTTGGGCGTCATGAGATGATAAAACTTGATGAACTGATAGGAAAAGAAGCGGAAGCAAACAACTTTGCGGAAGTCCCTGTTGAAATAGCAAAAGATTACGGCTGTTCGGACGCGGAGGTTACTTTTAGTTTAAAAACTGTTTTTGAAGACCTGTTAAAAAAAGAGGAAATGGAAAAACTTTTTCACGAAGTTGAAATGCCTCTCCTTGAAGTTTTAATTAAAATGGAAGAAACAGGGGTTTTTGTCGATTCAAAAGAGCTTGAAAAATTAAGCCATGAAATGGATGAACAGATAAAAGATCTTGAGAGAAACATTTTTGCAATATCGGGAGAGACTTTTAATTTAAATTCACCGAAGCAACTTTCAGAGATTCTTTTCGGAAAATTAAAACTCCCTATGATAAAAAGAACAAAAACAGGGGCTTCGACCGACGCGGAAGTTTTGGAAACTTTGGCCAAAGACTTTGAAATAGCCGAGAAACTTTTGGAATACAGGACAGTAGCAAAATTAAAATCGACTTATGTCGACGCCCTTCCCACTCTTATAAGACAAGATACGGGAAGAATCCATACAAGTTTTAACCAAACAATAACGGCAACGGGTCGCCTTTCAAGCTCAAAACCCAATCTGCAAAATATTCCTATAAAGTCCGATATGGGAAAAAAAATAAGAGAGGCATTTGTTCCGCAGAAAAAGGGGTATAAAATCCTTGCCGCTGATTATTCGCAGATAGAACTTAGGGTTTTGGCTCATCTATCGCAAGATGAAAACATGATAAAAGCATTTAAATCCGGCGAAGACATCCATACGGCAACCGCGGCGGAAATTTTTGACATCTCAATTAATGAAGTCACAAAAAAGATGCGCTCTTCTGCCAAAGCTGTCAATTTTGGCATAGTTTACGGGATATCGGATTTTGGATTAGCTAAAAACTTAAATATCAAAAAGACGGAAGCGGCACAATTTATTGAAAAATATTTCAATCGTTACCCGGGAGTAAAAAAGTTTATGGATAAGACAATTAAAGAGGCGCAGGAAAACGGATATGTTGCAACAATGCTTGGAAGAAAGCGCCCTCTTCCCGATATCAATTCACCAAACCAGGGCCTCCGCGGATTTGCAGAAAGGACAGCGATTAATACTAAAGTCCAGGGAACCGCAGCTGACATGATAAAGATAGCAATGATTAATATTTACTGTAAACTGTACACTGTAAACTGCAAACTCATATTGCAGGTACATGATGAACTTGTTTTTGAAGTTCAAGAAAATGAAATAGAAACGATCAAAAAGATCGTCCAGGAAGAGATGGAAAAAGCGATCCCGCTTGATGTTCCTGTTGTGGTGGATATTGGGGCTGGAGATAGTTGGGGAAAATCCTAATTTATGTCACTACTTTGTTTTAATTTTCAATAAAATCAACGCATCAACTTCATTTTTCGATAACGCTCCATACCCAATATTGGGATATTTTATTATTTTAGGGTCATAAAGAAGAACCCTTTCTGCTATCGTCTGCACTTGCAACCGTTGAATTTCAGAGACCATATTATCATCAATCCCTCCCCTATAAAGCTCAACTCCAAAAACAACAATAACCTCTCTTCTCCCTCTAAAAACCTCACCTGTATAAACAGGAGAAAATTCAACCATATTAAAACCCAATCGCGTGCAAAGAGACCAGGAAAGACGGCTTAAAATCTGAGATCTGTCCAGAGTTCTTATAAAATAATAATATGGCGCATATTCTTTTTTTTCAGCTTTTAACAATTCTTCTCTATAAATTTCATTATTCATCTGAGGAACAACATGTTGAACGCGTATCTCCCCAATGCCGACTTTTCTTAAAAACTCCTCTACAGAGCCAAACCCCAAAGAAGAAATATATTTTTTAAAAAGCCTTGTTTTAATCAAGACCTCCGCCGGCAAATAAAATTTTTGGCTGCCTTTATCCAAAGCTTTTTTAGCGTTTGATAAAATTTCTTCATCACTCAAGCTCTTTAAATAATCTTGCAGGGTATGGATCGCGTCTAAAGTATTAAGACTATTAAGCCATGTAAGCTTCGCCGTAATATTTTCCGCTGTCCTAATAGATAGGGTACACCCATCGGCAAGCTGACGAGAAAGACTCTTCTCATCTTCATCAACAAGGGCATGTAAAAAAGATTTTTCACCAAATACTCTGATCGCATCCAACACCGTTGAGCCGAAAAGAGTCTGAAATTCTCCTCCTTTATCGGTATAAACAGTAATTGGCAAAATATGCTGCTCCATCACATTGTAAACTTCATCATCAACAGTAAGCATCTGGCTTCTTAAGTCTTTAAGCAATCCGACCAGCCATGAAGAATCCTTCATAAGCGAAGGATTTGCTATAATTCCGGAATGATAATATGCCTGCATCTGTGGATCTCTTATTTGAACAAGTAACATACCAAAGCCTGGAACCATCACATATGTATGCAAAAATTGCGCTCCATTTGGTTCCGGAGAGTTTATGTGGTCGGGAAAATTATTTCTATCCGGGTGGTACATCCTATGGACATAATCCAAGGCGGTAAAACATTTTTCTCTATCAGAAACAACAACATTAACCCTCCAGATATCAGCGGGGGATAAATGCTCCACATCTAAAATATTCCTTTTTTGCATCCTCTGGTAAATTTCATATATACATCTTGTTTCTAAAACCAGTCTCACATCGGGATCTATCATTTGCAAGGCGGGAAGCAACGTTTTTTTAATCTCTGAAATTCTTTCTACGCTGGAAGATATTAGAGTTTTTCTTTTCGATCTGATCTTCCTAAACATTTTCGGATCAAGCCATCTAAAGGCCAGATCTTCAAGTTCACGTTTAACATCCCATATTCCAAGACGGTTTGCAAGAGGAGCATATACATTTAAAGCTTCCATTGATATAGTCCTTCGTCTTTCAGGCTTCTTATAACGGAGTGTTTTCATGTTATGAAGGTTGTCAACAAGTTTAACAAGTATTACCCTGATATTTTTAATCGCGTATTCAACATGTTTGGAATGCTTATCTACCAGAGAAGGTTTTCCCAACTGAGTTACACCATCAACGCCAAAAGAAATAGCCTCTCCCATCTCTCCTGCCAAAAACTCTTTAGTTGCTTTTTTCCCGTCAATAATTCCATCTTCCAAAATATCATGTTGCAAAGCTATAACAACAGTCTCTTCGTCTGCACCACGTTTTCTTAAAAATTCAGCAACTGAAAGAGGATGAATAATATAAGGCTCACCACTCAATCTAAATTGTCCATAATGAGTTTTGTTTGCAAGAGAAAAAGCGCTCCTTATTCTGCAAGCTCCTAAAGGATCTTTTGGTTCAAAGCTCAAAGCCAGCTTTTCCGCCCGTCTTACATAACTATCAATATGCCCTAAATATTGGGATGGAGAAATTAAGACATTTTGTTTTGTAACATAAAAAGGCGTGCCTGAAGAAGAGAGGGTTTTCTTATGTAGTGTATCGTGAATTATTTTAGAGAAAAAATTCCCTCTTCGATAATATCCGCGCGGAACCAGAGAAATATCCACTAATCAATCAACTCCACAGGTCATAAGTTTACCACTGCTACATATCTCTTGCAATTTTATCTCCTTTATCCATTGCATTAACTACAATTGTCTTTGTCGGGTTTACTTTTGTTATTGTAATGCTTGAGCCATCAATAACATATGTCCTTTTTCTCCCCAGAAGCAACCCTGTTCTCCTGTCAATATTTCCAGTCGAAGATCCCAACGGATGAAATCCTAAATTCAACATGAATGTTTTATTATCAAGTAGATGTCCCTTAAACCTTTCAATTTCATCTCTGTGAAAAAATCCTAATTGAGAAAATTCTCCCGCCAGCTTGCTTGGAAAAAGAGGAAAAGTAAGCGCCCTTAAAAAAAGGCCCCTTTTCGTGTGGGCAGCTATCTCAAGTGTTTTAAACGCCAGCATCTTCATGCGAAGCCTGTCTTCCTGGCTCATTTTGTAAATCATCTGTAATTCATTAAAACCAGGAATGCGGATAAAAGATCCGCCGGAATCATCTCCTTCACTCATCATTATTCCGTAAGTCTCTGTCCGTGGATATAAATTTAATAATTCAACAGCTCTCTCTCCTATTATTCCGGGGGATGCTAAAAGAAGGAGAGGAAAATAAGGTCTTACTCCTTCATTGGCCCCTTGAACTCCTTCTATGTTTTTTCGAAATTCGACAAGGAAAGACTGAAGTCTCCCTCTTGGATCAACAAGCCCCATGTCAGGATTAAAGGCTGAAACTTCTGACGCTGGATGAAATGTTATCCTCCCCTTTGGAGAAATGCCTGATCTTGCAAGAAGCTTTGCAGAACCAAAAGTCCCCGCCCCCACAAGGATTCTAGCCTCACCCTCTACATTTATATTAAATTTTCTACCAGAAAGCTTAGAAATAACAGGAATTAAAACAGGCTCATCACCTTTGAACTCTATTCTTTGCGCCTCCGTATTTGCGACAAGTATAACATTAGGATATTGCAAAGCCTCTCTTAAAAACGGGTTCTCTTTTGCGTCGATCGGACATTGAGACGGACATTCTGCCCTTCCTTCACAAAGCGTCTGATTAGGTCGTCTTCTTGCCATATTCATCCCATTAAGAGGACGGCCGCTATAACCCATTGAGAGGGCTGTTTCTAAAAACTCTATACTTCCCTGAGGCATTAATTCTTTTGGAATCAGGCCAACCCCAAGCATCTCTTCAGCTCTTTCATTTAAATGATCAACATTCATTCCGGAAAAAATCTGCCGTATTATATAAGGTTCTGGATCTTCTATTGTCCCGCTAAAAATACCGGGTCCTCCCCCTACCAAATTTGGCATGGGGATTGATGCCCCAAATAGAGCATTCGAAATACCGTTTGAAAAATCAAAACCCAATGCGGTCGTCAATCCAGCCTGTTCATATCCTAAAACGGTTCTTCTCATTTGAGTGAGTCCGCCTTTTTCCTCATTCGACAAATGTCCGCCTGATTCTATTATCAAGACACTTTTATTCGGATGTTTTCTTAATATTTCAACAACCGCGGCAAGGCTGGGTCCGCTTCCTATGCAGACAACATCAGGATGTCTTAAAGCTTCATGGGGGAGAGAATCGACACTGTTGTAAGCATTTGGCAGAGACATAAAATCAGGCTTTTCCGGCTGATCTTTTTGAATATGTTTTGGCCTTGTTGGAACCCCGACCTTCTTCTCCATTATTGGATTATCCACTACCAATGCGGCAATAACCCTTGCTGCAAGAGAAATGGTCATTGCCGATTGCGTCTTAGATCCATTTAAAGCTCTAAGAATTGTTTTATTGCTTCCCATGACAATAATACCAACTATCATAAGCCTTGTAACTCCCGACATTTTGCTCAAGATAACTCTTAAATTATCTTCAAAATGATTACTATTCACCAGTTTTCTGTCAGGATATAATTCATATCCTACTTTTCTTGCCGCTTTTAAAATAGAAGGGAATACCGCTTTAAAAGTAAATTCTCCAAAATTCTTTTTTGCCGTTTTGCCAAAATCATAGCCTGAAACATCCGCTAAAAACTCCTTTAAATCCACCTTGCCAGGAATAAACCGCTTAACTATATGACCGGCAAAATCTTCAATGACCGACAGACGGATATTTGGAATATTCAATCGCTTAAAAATCTTCGTTGCCTTTAATTGTTGAGATAAACGACCAGGAATCGGATTAGGTCTTTCAAACGCAAAATAGTTGGCTAGTGTCATTTTAAATTCCCCCTTTTCTCTTTTGCGAAGTTATCAGGATGGTTTTATGGAAATTTCAGGTTATTTTGCAATCGCACAAGTTTTTGGCTGGGTATTACGATAAATACTATAGAAAAATAAATATTACCCGATACAAAAAACCTTAACCCCGATTATCATAATCGGGGGTTAATTTGTCTTCCTTTTGAGGGCATGCCTGTTAGTAGGGTTATTTTATTTTTTGGGGAAATCTATGGGCGAACCAAAAATTAATAGTGATGCTTATGCCACTATATTAAAATATGGCAACAAAAACTTAAGCCAGGAACAACTGGCAAAGCTCAAAGCGACAAATGACAAAGGGGACAACTCCGATCAAACATTCGTATACGCAAAAACAGAAGGAGACACCATAACTTTAACCTCCTCTTCCGAGTCCCAGCCAAAAGATTCTGTTAAAGTCGATCTTTCAGACGGATTAAATTCTGAAGAATTAAAAGCGCTTGGCATAAACCCGCAGGAAATAGATTTTATCGCGATCGCAGCTAGGGGATGGAAATTAACGGGCGAAAAAGGTTCCCAATCAGGAGTCGAAGGAGAAGTAATTGACGAAACAGAGGCCGCTCTTGCCAGCCAAAAAGTTTCTGAATATGCTGACAGAGAAGGGATTTCGGAAGAAACAGCCTGGAAACTTTATTTTGACAAAGACGCTCAGCTTAACAGGATCACCCCTACCGACAAAACAAAAAGATTGGCAGCTGAAGAATTAATTCAACAGGAATATATAGAATATCAATTAGATCCCGACAATATGGGAAAAGCTTTCACGGTCTTTTTAAATGAAGCAAAAAATGTCCCCATAGATTCGCCCATAACCCAAAACAATCCTAAAGATGCCGCCGAGTTAAGGCTGCTTGCTTTTGGCTCGCAATTTAACACGCGGATACAAAAAGAGATATTGGGAATCATATTCCCCATATACGTAAAATGCAAAGATATAAATAATGCTGATAAAATATTTGAATGGGCTAAGGTTGCCGAAATTCATCCGCCGACTACCGCTTCCTTGCCAACCATTTTAGACCTGCAAGCCAAAATTGAACAACTCCCCACAACCATGACTCCTGAGAAATTCCTCGAAAGAATAGATATGACAAAAGATCTTGGCGATTTACAGGAAGCCCTACTTTTGGGGAGAGAGGCTTTAAAACGTTTTACAGACAATACAGACGTAAAATTTGCCTTAGTATCTTTATTTATAGACAACAACAAGCTTACAGAGGCTTATGAACTTTTATCAGAAATGATTAAAGCTGATCCAGAAAATCTAAACCTACAAACAGGCAAAGTAACAATTCTATTTAAAAATGGAGAAGAGACCCTCTTTACCTTTAAAGGGGAACAAATAAGTTTTGATACTGAAAAAGAAAATTTGATGTTAAAAATAAAAACAAAAATAGAAGATGGGACAGCAGACTATGAAAATTTTATCGACATATCAAGCCTATCAAATAATACAGGTGAAGCAATAAGATATTTAGAGGAAGGATTAAAAAAATTTCCTGGCAACTCAGAGCTCTATTATGAATTAGGGAAAATATATCTATCAGAATCAGATGGCCTTGCAAAAGCCAGAGATTCTTTTAGTTTGGCTTTTGCAAGCGCTACCAAGACAAAAGAAGGGCTAGAGCAGCTAAATAAAAACGGTGAAGAGCTGATCAATATTGCCAGATTTATATGCACAACATCCGGAACAACTGATAGCTGCAGTGAAGCGATAGACATTCTAACTCTTGTTTTAACAAGAGAATCTGATCTTTCAGCAACAAATCTTTATCAGGCTTATGCAACATTATATGAAAGCTTGATGTTGTCTAATAAAAAGGAGGAAGCAGATAGAATAAAAAGTAAGATAGAGCCTATGCTAAGACAATGTATAAGTAAGAACCCTGAAGATGTCAGAGCATATATAAACCTAGCCAACCATCTAGCAAATGAAGGGAAATCAGATGAAGGGATAAAAATAATGAGAGAAGGATTAGCAAAAAATCCTCTAAGTAGATCTATGATTTATAGTTTAGCTAATACATATATTGTATGTATGGCATATGAAAAGGCGGAAGAACTTTTAACAAGGTTAAACTCTTTATATCCTGATGATGCGGCAATAAGTCTTGCCTTAAATAATGCCATTTACTACCAGGGTGGCAAAGAAAACTTTGAAAGATCAGCGCTTCTTCTTGATCGCCTAGAAGAAACCCTTAGAACTAAACCCCGATTTCCTAATCGGGGTGAAGATTCAAATAGTTACGACTATAACTATTTGATGGGAACAATAAATTTAGAAAGAGGAGAATATCAAAAAGCTATAGATTTCTATGAAAAAGCGCTCCGCCTATCGCCAAACGATTCATCAATATTGCTTAATATTGGAACATGTTTTATGGAATTAAATAATCCAGATAAAGCATTAAAATACGCCGAAAAAGCACATAAACTAGATCCTTCTTTTTCATCAGCAAGACACTATTTGCAATCTCTTTTATGGGGCTATCTATGAGCAACAATGATGAAAGAGAAACATGGTCACAATTATTTAACAATGCGTCAGATGCTTTAGATTTTTTCATAAATAGAAACAAAGTTTTATATCCAGAAAGTTTTGCTGTTAACTATGAATTATATGATTTTTATCGTGCGAATAGCGAATTTTTAAAAGCCAAAGAATTTCTAGCAAAAGCATTTAAATATTTCCCCAGGGAAGAAAATAATATGGAAATAGTTGATAGAATGTCGTTACAACTTGAATATTTCCTGGCCATAGCTCAATCCTCTGAATTCACAGGAAAGGGATTTTCCTTTGATAGTTTGCCTGTTGAAACTATTCCATATGACAATTTCAACCCTAACGAAGCAACCACCAAACCATCACTTGGATCTGAATTATCAATATTTACAAACCCATACGGAGTTACAAACTATGATTATTACTATTTAAGCGATGAAAATACTTTCAATGTAAACATTAAAAGCATAGCATCACAATTAGGATGTACAGAGATTCAATCGCTAACCCCAAAACAGGCGCTCGAATTGGCAGCTCAAATAACAATGAGTCTGCTAAGATTCCAAGATAAAACCGATAAAATAGATCGACCTGATAAGCCTCTTGAGGAAAGAATAAAAGAAGGTGGAGGAGTTTGCAGAAATTATATAACTTTATTTAAGGCTGTATTTACAGAAATTAAAAAAGCAAATGGGAAGATGGAGAATCTCTTTCTTGGATATTTACAAAATCATAATCATGTATGGAGCGTAGTATTAGAAGTAAGACAAGATAAAATTGTGGCAACACAAATAGATATCACCGCTGCCGACGAGGCCAGCCCGCTGGAGGCGCTGGACAGACACCATTTCGGATTTGAAGGGGCAGGCCATGAGAAATCTGCAAGTGAAATATTATTGGATGAAGGGTTAGCTCTCTTAGATAAGGGGAAAGATATGAAAGCGCTTATCAAATTCAACGACATACAATATCATTTTCCAAACAGCAAAGAAGCCATCGAAGCATTATTAATTCTCACGAGACTATATCTGAGGTTAAACGATCCTCGTAACACAATAAAAACTTTGCAAAAATTAGATGCAAGAAAATCAGAACTATCTAATTTACAATTAAGAACATTAAATGAGTATAAAGCAGTAATTGAATTAAAAAAACACAATCTTCCCGAAGCACTAAAATACTTTGATCTTCAATTAAAACTGGCTTTCCCATGGGAAAGAGATGTAATTTTAATCATACAAGCTGGAATTTTAATGGATTTTAATTTATTTACCGAAGCTCAATCAAAGCTCGATATGGTAAATAAGGAGAATTGCTCGGAAAGAGTTTTAGAAAAATATAATTTCATAGAATCCTCGCTCCGCCCTAAATAACGTCACTTTAACCCCGATTATTCATGGGACTGTTGCAAAATGGTCATTCCCGTGAAAACGGGAATCTATTTCTCAGAAAACAAGATGGATCCCCGCTTTCGAGGGGATGACAAATTGCAAAAACTGCTATTATGCAACAAGCCCTTCATACTCGAGTAATGTTTGACAATTTGTTAGTTATTGATTCAGGTATGAACCCCGATTTTCTAATCGGGGTGAATGCTAGAGAGTATAATCCCTAAGAAATAAGCCCTAAGACAAGCAGGACAGCCTTGTGTCCTCACCCAAGCAAACGCTAAATCTAAGTTTGAATAAAAAGCAAAAGTGCTTTATAATTAAAAAATAAAAGAGTTGCCTTGTAGGAGGTTGTAAAATGACAAAGGATGAAATAGCAAAAAATTGTCTTATAGAAATACCAACGGATACACTAAAAAAAATGCCATTAAAAACAGGCGATATATTAAGGGTAAAGCTGATAAACGGCAACGAAGTTGTTTTAGAAAAACCAAAACAAGATTATTGGGATGAAATATTCTTCTGGGGGAAAAATTTTGCAAAAACAAAGAAAATAAAGAAAAAAAACATACAGGAAGCAATTAACGAGATAAGAAGTCCAAAGAGATGAAAAAGGTTGTTCTTGACACTAATGTTTATATTTCAGCTATATTATTTGGTGGAATTCCTCAAAAAATAATAGCCTTTGCAAGAAATAAAAAAATTATAATCATATCCTCTGATTACATTTTGTGGGAGATACAAAAGGTTTTAAGAGACAAATTCAACATACCAAACGACCACCTCTATAAAATAGAACAAGACATCTTAAAGTTGACACAATTAACATATGTTTCATCCAAAGTAAATAAAATAACAAAAGATCCGACCGACAACATGATTTTATCATCAGCTATCGATGGGAATGCAAGTTTTATTGTAACAGGAGATAAGCATCTATTAGAAATAGGATTTTTTAAAAACATTAAAATAACAACTCCTTTCAACTTTATTAAGAGACTTAAATAATCATGCTTTCACGCGAAGAATTAAAAGAATTATTAGAGATAACCCTACGAAACGGCGGAGATTTTGCTGAGGTCTTTATTGAAGAGACAGGAAGCAATTCAATCCTCTGTGAAGACGACAAAATAGAAAAGATCTTATCCGGAAGAGATATGGGCGCCGGAATCAGGCTGATATCAGACAAAGAGACATCATATATATCAACAACAGAGACATCTTTTACCGCGTTAAAAGAAGCCGCCATAAAAGTTTCATCGTTAATAAAAGGGAAAAAATCAAATGCCGACTTTGAACTTACACCTCAAATTTCATCTCAATTAGAAACAATAAAAAAAAGACCCGATCAAATCCCCATAGAAGAAAAAATAGGAATGATTGAGGTTTTAAATAAAACGGCAAGATCTTTTGGAAATAAAATAAAACAGGTCACTGTCAGATACTCAGACTCTAATCAGGCTGTAACCATCGTAAATTCCGAAGGGATATACGTAGAAGATAATAGAATCCGCACCAGATATTTTATAAACGTAATCGCCGAGAAAAATGGCGTTTTGCAAACAGGCTACGAAGCTCCCGGAGGAACTGTCGGGTTTGAACTGTTTGATCTTTATCCTGCCGCAGAATATGCGAAAAAGGCAGCAGAAAGAGCCATAAAAATGCTTGATGCCCCGCATGCCCCATCCGGTAAAATGATGGTAGTCCTATCTTCCGAAGCCGGCGGAACCCTTATCCATGAAGCATGCGGACATGCGCTTGAAGCCGACTTTATAATGAAAGGGACTTCAATTTTTTGCGGCAAAATCGGAAAACAGGTCGCCTCCCCTCTTGTTACCGTCATGGATGACACAACTCTACAAGGAAAATTTGGATCTTACGCGTTTGACGATGAAGGGACTCATGCCCAAAAAACAATTTTAATAGAAAATGGGATTCTTAAAGGCTATCTAAATGACTGGTACACGGCAAGAGAACTTGAAATAAAACCAACAGGAAACGGCCGCAGAGAATCGTTTCGTACAAAACCTGTGCCACGCATGACAAATACATTAATAGCTCAGGGAAAAACAGATCCTGGAGAAATTATCAGTTCGGTCAAAAACGGCCTTTTTGTCAAAAGGATGGGAGGAGGAGAGGTAAACATTACAAACGGGGATTTTGTTTTTGAAATCAATGAAGCTTATCTTATAGAAAACGGGCAAATCACATCGCCCGTCCGAGGAGCAATTCTTACGGGAAACGGGCCAAAAGTTCTGGAAACAATCGACATGGTAGGATCAGATCTCGGTTTTCAGGTGGGGGTTTGCGGAAAGTATGACCACGCGCCCGTATCAGACGCCCAACCGACAATTAGAATTCCCGAGATAGTTATCGGCGGGAGATAGCTTTTTCGTTTCAGCCTAAAGCAAATCCCCGATATGAGGCCGCACAAAACCTTTTCTTATGTGTTATAATTTATAAATAATGGAAAATTATAAATCTATAATTAATAAAATAGTAGAAAAAATCGTATCCGGATCTAATATGGAAAAATTAGTCCTGTTTGGGTCTACAGCATCAGAAACTTCAGGGAAAGACAGTGATATAGATTTACTAGTCATTAAAGAATCCCCTCTTCGTCGCGATGAAAGAGATATAGAAGTGAGAAAACTTCTTAAAGATATTATTTATCCTATGGATATATTTGTATATACTCCAGATGAAGTAAAAACATTAAAAGCAAAAGAAGGCTCCTTTATCAACAAAATCTTAAATACAGGAAAAGTTTTATATGAGCGACGACAACCTAAATATTGAAAAGTATAAAGAATGGCTTATTAAGGGGGATCACGATCTGCAAGCAATCGATATGATACAATCATGTTTTCTATAGAAGAAATATTAAAAGCCGCTAATGGTAAACTGCTAAACGGAAATCTAAATCAAAAAATAAATTCCATTTCAACCGACACTCGCGAAATAAAAAAAGGGGATGCTTTTCTTGCCTTAAAAGGCCCAAAGTTTGATGGCCATAATTTCTTAGACAAAGCAATTAAGAAAGGAGCAGCAGCATTAATCGTTTCAAAATCTTTTTCAACTAAAAAAGCCGCTGTCATAAAAGTAAAAAACACTCTAAAGGCCATTCAAGATATCGCCCATTATCACAGGATGAAGTTTGATATCCCCGTAATCTGCGTAACAGGAAGCGCGGGAAAAACAACAACAAAAGATATGATCGCCTCAGTCCTTTCTCAAGAGCTAAACACATTAAAAACAAAAGAAAATTTCAATAATGAAATAGGCGTTCCGCTTACCCTTTTGAATCTAAGGTCGGAGCATAAAGCAGCAGTCATAGAAATGGGGATGCAAAAAAAAGGCGAAATAAAAGAGCTTGCAGCAATTACAGCGCCTACAATAGCGGTAATCACAAATATAGGCGAAGCACATTTGAAATACTTTAAAAACAAAAAAGAGATAGCAAAAACAAAATCGGAAATTTTTTCTTTCTTAAAGCCCGGCAACACGGCAATTCTTCCAGAAGATGATAAATATTTTAAATACATGAAAAAAGCCATTCCAAAAGGGGTAAATATAATAACTTTCGGAAGAAACAGCCTCAAAAATAATATAACTACTGAAATCAGGGTGAGGCTTCCGGGAAACCACAATTTATTAAACGCCCTTGTTGCTGTTAAAATCGCAAAACTTTTGAAGGTTAATGATTCATCTATAATAAAGGGATTAAGAAAATTTAAACCCTCAAGCAAAAGAATGGAAATCATAAAAAGAAGAGATGGCATTACGATAATAAACGATAGCTACAACGCGAACCCGTTGGCAATGAAAGCCGCTCTTACTATGTTCGCAAGCTATAAGGCTAAAACAAGAATCGCGCTACTGGGCGATATGCTGGAACTTGGTAAAAATTCAAAAAAACTACATTTAGACATAGGAAAACTAGCTAAAAAGCTGAAAATAGACCTATTAATTACAATAGGCAAAGAGTCAAAATATATAAAAGGAAATTACCACTTTACATCGAACAAAAAAGTGATAGAATTTCTAAGAACCACTCTTAAAAAAGGGGTTGTTTTACTTGTAAAAGGTTCACGCGGTATGAAGCTTGATTACGTTGTCGACGCACTAAGAGCATGATATACTTTTAAGCATGCCGCGGTGGTGGAATGGCAGACACGTACGTTTAAGGTGCGTATGGGGAAACCCTTGGGAGTTCGAGTCTCCCCCGCGGCAGGAAACTTCTTTACAAGTTTTATCTCTATTGTTACGAAAATAAGTATGGAGGCATGAATGTGACAGAAGTTTCACAAGTCAGCCGAGTTGAAAACTCCTCAAATGCAGAACAAAGTCGTGCAGATGGCTCTTTTAATGAAAAATTAGAAAAAGCTCAAACTGACTTGAAAAATAAAACAAAAAATCTGATCTCATCAAAAACGTGGGAACGTTTAGAGTCACTTGTAGGATTTCTCCCTTTAAATTTTAATTTTACAACAAACATAGATGCCGATTATGGGGCTAAAAATCAATCAAAAGAAGCACAAAAAATTTCCGACTTCCATAAAGATGAATCTTGGCAAAGTTCTTTAACCTCGCAAAGAGATCCAAGCAACGCTCAACAGGACAATAATTTTATATTAAACAATGTAAAAGATATAAAAGAGGCGCTTATAAAATTTATCCCCAACCCAACAATCATCCCCACATTCTTTTTGGGAAATCTTGAAGCAAACACAAATGTAAATACTGTTTCAAAGATAGACTTGCAAATATTAATTGATAAGATAGTAGAACAAGCAAAACTGGTTAAAAGCCAAAGAAGAGTTGAGCTATCTCTCCTTCTTAAAGAAGAACAATTAGGAAATATAGGACTCTCTTTT
The DNA here is from genome assembly GCA_001771505.1 of candidate division WOR-1 bacterium RIFOXYB2_FULL_36_35. Lineage (NCBI taxonomy): Bacteria > Bacillati > candidate division WOR-1 bacterium RIFOXYB2_FULL_36_35. The sequence continues at coordinate 2,907 of MEUA01000034.1, read as the reverse complement.
GCAAGCCATAACGGGCTTATTTCAATTCAAATATCAGCTTCTTCGGAACTTAGGAAAAGTCTTCAAGATTCAGTTGACGAATTAGAAGAAGCTCTTGATCTGGCAAATATTAAGTTTGATCAAATAAAAATCGTGGAGGTACAAGAACATGACGGAAATTTCTTTGCCGGTTAATAATTTTGCAAATGATCTTATACTAAACAGAAATGCCTCTTCTCTGGATACTTTTAACGGCATTTTTCAGCCGTCTGCCACGGGACAAAAATCTTTAGACGTCCCCTCTTTTCAAAATTTTATAACATCAGAAATATTAAAAATGATGAGCAGTAATGAAGAGAACGAGACTGAAGATACTTTTTGGAGCGGACTTCAGCCAACCAATCCCTTTCAAAATCAGACAGCCAGTTCACTTTTTGGAACATCGGGAGTCTTTGATCAGATGGTTGCCAAAGCAAATCTTATAGGTAAAATAGTCGAAGCCGTCGATCCAAAAACCGGGGAAAAAGTAAGTGGAACTGTCAAAGGGGTCTCTGTTCAGGGAGGCTCCCTTTCAATTGAAATAGGAGACAAAATAGTCCCTCCTGAAAACTTATTGTCGATAAGGGGGTAATTCCATGTTTGATATTATGAGCCGGGCCCAAAATGCGATGGAAATATACAATGCCGCGTTGGACATAACGTCTACCAACATTGCAAATATGGATGTCACAGGATATAAGGGACTTTCCCCATCTTTTCAATCCATATTTGAAAATTTAATAAGATCCGGAACTCCTGCGTCCACATTTTCCAATATCGGAGGAACAAACCCCGTACAACTGGGACAAGGGGTCGGGATTGCTAATATAAGTTTAGATTTTTCTCAAGGGGCGCTTGCTGAATCAAACGCGCCGGGAGATTTAGGTATAGAAGGAAGAGGATTTTTTATAGTTTCAAATAATGGGGGTTCATCATATCTTTATACAAGGGCTGGACAGTTTTTTATTGACAGTTACGGAAATTTAGTAACAGATAAAGGGATGCAACTTTATGGTTTAAATGAAGCGGGAACTATTGCACCTATAACAGGATTGATCGGAGACTGGCAACAAGATTATTCATGGAATGAAGGGACAGGGGAATTGCTTTACAAGGGAGGCTCAACAGGTTATAAAATAGCATTAACATACTTTCAAAATCCATCAGGGCTTGAACAAAAAAGCGGCACAACATTTGCAGAAAGCTTAGCATCAGGGTCTCCCGCGATTCCTTTAACGGTAGGAGGCACAGCAGGAAACATTAAATCAGGTCAATTAGAAGGATCAAATGTCTTTTATACGGGAGAAAGCATTAAAGCCCTTGAATATCAAAGAGCAATGAGCGCAAACTTATCAATGGTAAAAGCCGCATCAGACATGATTTCCCAGGTAATAAGCAGACTAGGATCTTAAAAAAATAATGGCAGAAAAGAATAAAGCAGATATATCTCCGCAGAAAAGAAGCCTAAAGCTTACGCCTATGATTGGCGACTGGACAACCTATAAGCCGCCACAAACAACTGTCAAAAAGATAAAATTAGGCCTGTATGGGTTTGACAGGCTCTCTGAAGAGGAATTAAAACAAGCACATCTTTTACATTACAACTTTGCTTTAACTTTTTCAAAAGCCCTTAAAGAAAAAATGCGAACCGGGACAGAAATATATTCCGTAGAAGCCCATCAAAATGTATATTCAAACTTTATAAAATCTTCAAACATGCTAATCTTTCAGGGCAAAATTATAACCGAAAATTATAACGATGAAATTTTTATCTCCTTTGATTTACAAACTATAGATTCATTGATAAATTTTGCTTTGGGAAGCCAAGACACATCAAGGCTGTCAAGAGGATTGACAAAAGCGGAAGAAATTGTTTTGGATGCTTTCCTTAATGAATACATGCCAAGCTATTACACTATTTTCAAAGACGTATTACAAAATCCTCAGTTTTTAAAAATCGGGGCGCCAAACTTAACGCCGGACCAGAGTATCAGCCTGCAATCAACATTTGTATATTTTCCTATAGATTTAAGCATAAATGGCAATATAGGAAGAATAACGTTCGGTTATAGCGGAGCTTTTATCAAAAACATTTTAAAAGATTTAAATCAAAACAAAAAATCCTCCCCACTCCCCATACACAAAATCCCACCCTCAATATTTAACTCGGTCAAACTCCCCGTACATGCAACAATCGGCAATTCAAGCCTTTCCATGTCTGAGATTTACAGCCTTGAACCTGGGGATGTAGTCTCCTTTGAACAAAAGATAGAAGATGCCATCCAAATCGTGCTTGCCGATGGCCGCGTAATACTCGGCCAACCCGGGAAAAAAGACGGCAAGATTATTGTTAGAGTTGTAGGTTTTGAAAAAGAAAAATCAGTAAAAGTGGAACCACCCATTTACCAACAAGAAGCGCCTATATTAGAAGAACCCGTACTAAAAGATGACGAACCTATTAAGACCCCTGTATTAAAAACAACAGAAGAACCCCCGCTCAAAACAGCAAAAGTCAAAGAGGCTCCTCACCCCATAGTAACAAAAGAAATAGTCCCTGAGGAAGATATTGATGAAGAAGAACTCGACAAAGATGATCTTTTTGATGAGGATTTTGATAAAGACATAATTGAAGAAGAGCCCAAAGAGAGTATTATTGAATCAAAAAACCAAGTCAATTTTGAGGATGATTTAGGCTTAGAAGATGATGATCTATTTGATCTTGAACCAAACAAGAAACTTACCGCAATAAAAAAACCAAATGAAACTAAGAACAATGATTTAGAGCTTGATGAAGATTTTGACGAAGATGACCTTGATCTAGATTTGGATTTAGATGAAGAAGAAAAAGAAGATGGATCCCCGCTTTCGCGGGGATGACAAATTGCGGAA
>MEUA01000033.1 GCA_001771505.1 candidate division WOR-1 bacterium RIFOXYB2_FULL_36_35 | reverse complement strand
GTAAAAACTATTTGAGGTCTAGGAGAAGGCGCAAGAGAAGATGTAGGAGAAGGCACAGGAGTAGGAAGTGTCAATTCCTCTCTTCGCACAAAGCCGTTAGGCCCCAAATTTATTATACTCTCAGAGACATTTCTTCTAGAAAAGTCAGCGCAATATATTACAGGTTCATGATAGTCATTTACTCCACCATAAAAAACTAATCTGGAGGACGTATTTCCAACTATCGCTCTTAGCGCACTCTCTTCAAGTCCTGCAAAAGAGATATATTCTTTAAATTCAATTTTAAAAGCCCGTCTTTCAACTCTGTCCAAAAACGCCCTTTGAAACTCTTCGGTCGTCCCTTTAAAAGCATCCCTCGTGCTGGCATCTTCGCTCAATAAACCTGAAGCTTTAAGCTCTCTTTCAATATTAAATCCTTCTATTGCCGGAGCCGCGTCCCTTACATGAGGCGCAATAATTTTAGGTTCAGGAGCACGGGATTCAACAATACGAGGCTCTCCTGTTTCGGAAGGTTCCGGAGAAGGATCAGACGGCCTTAAAGGTTCAGGAGCCGTGGAAACTCCATGCAAGAGAGAGCCAACATCTACCCTTATCTCTTCTTTAAACCTGTGTCGCACAATTCCATATCTACCGACAACCGGAACAGACTCAATCTTTCTTAACTTCTTTGTCCCCTCAATTATCTGCGACCTGAATCTCTCCAGCAGATTATCGATTTTTTCTCTATATTCAGCTTCATAAATCTTCCTTACATCTGTTTCGCTTTCAGAGGTCTTAACAAGTTTGCTCCTCGATTCATATTTGGCCGCAAGCTCAACTCCGGCCTCAAATGCCGCTTCCTGAAACATGACATAGGCGTTCCCCAAAACACCGCTCAAATTTCTGAGCTGCATCTTCTTATAATCAAAAAGTCTGCCAGTAATCTCCCTTGCAAGACTCGAAGCAAAACCATGTAAATCAAAGTTCTCTGCAGTCGGCAGATCGATAACAATCTTTACGTTAAATTTTTTCGCAAGAGTGCGAATGACAGCTGAAAGTGTCGCTCTATCATGAGCAAGATCTATAATACTACTCCCCTCTCCTTTAAGCCTTCCCCATAAAAACTCAACCTCTTGCTCCACCACTGTTTCACACTGTCTCTTTACACTGTTAAAAATCTTACTTCTGTAGACATCTCCAGCTGAACTCTTCTTCTCAAATTCCGATCTGCCAGGTTTTCTTCCGTTTGAACCAAATGTCTCCCTCAAAGCTTCAAGCTGATTGCGAATGTCCTGAGGAAGAAGATTCTCTGCTTTTATCCCGTTCTTCCACATATTTATAAGCTCACGATCAAAAGCCTTCTGCGCCTCTCCAAAGAACCACGCCGCAAACCCATCGATTTCTGAAATATCAACATTGTTTAACAGCAGGAAGACATCCCTAAAAGTAGAGAATTCATTTATTCCAGCAAGTGAAACAGAGTTCCCTGCTCTATCAACTACGTTCGAAAGTCTGTTTCTAATTTCACCCAAAACAGAAGTATCAAAGCTTACCGCCTCAAAATTAAAATTACACAATCTTGTGCCATACAAACCACTGTCAGGAGATGTAAAAATTCTTAAGATGGCTTCGGTCCCCTGCCTACCAACTCTTCCAACCTTCTGCCAATGTCCCCAACTCCCGACCTCCTGATCGGCAAGATATAAAATTATAGGTTTTTCTGATTTAAAATCGGTCGCGCGTCTCGCAAGTGTGGTGACTAAGACGTCAAAATTCTCCTCCAAAGGCCTCTCAAAAATATCAAGATACTTGTGCTCATCTCCCTGAGCCAAAAGGCCGACTCTCACCTTTCCAAAATGGCTCCCGCTTCTTTTTGCATCTCTTATTCTTGCGGCAACAGCCTCTATCCTTTTTAATATTTCAGGATCACTTATATATTTTTTTGATTTACCTTCAAGGCAGCCATAAATAGCTTCAGCAAGTTTTGGGCTATCAGCTCCGACAACAATCGGTCTCCCCCTCTCCAGATCCATCTCCATTTGGATAAAGATTGTCTCTATTTTTTTCTCACGGATTAAGGTTAAGTTTGGAGCTTTCCCAGCGCTAACTTCCGCCACAAAATTCATTACAGGCTCATGTTGAATAAACTTAGTAGCTATTATCCCCGCTCCCTTAAGCCGTAAAACTGCTCTGCTAATAGCCGATCCAGTGGAATCAGAGGATGTTATAATCTGAACATCTCTGAACCCAGGTTCGGTCCTATCAAAAATTTGAACAGATTCGCCCCTTTTAGCCTCCACTTCTTCTTTTATAGCTGTTAAATTCTTCTCTAATGTTGCCTCTGAAACAGCTTCGATCGCGTCGTTACCTCCCATTCTTGCGGCCTCTTCAACTCTTGCTTTTTCTTCTGGAGTTAATGCTTGCCATTTGTATGTAACTATATTAGTTGGAACTCTTTCATAAGCTATCCCCATCTGATCAAGAACCGCGCTAATCTGATCCAACGTCCCTGAGGAGGCAACCATATTTCTTATCCTTCTGACTAGTGTCCTTGCCATAACCTGGGCAATAGTAGAATTTTCAGGGGTTATACGGGTTCCCGTTATTTTCCCTTCGTGTTTTGCCTGAAGAGCCTGTTGAAGTCCGTCGCTATATTGCGAACCGTATTTTGCCTGACCTGTCTTTTCATCCAGAAGGACAATATCTTTTGTAAGCTGGTTGATTTCATACCCTTCGCCAGGTTTCATCTTGTAGGCAACGAGGCACTGAGAGATTCTTTTTCGTTGAGCAAGTGAAAGTTCATTCCAGGAAACAGTATTCCCCTTTTCATCCAAAAATAGGCGTTGAGATACAGCCTCAGGATTTAAAACAGCTCCTTCCCCGTTTCTAATACTAAAGATAGATCTGCCTGCTTTATTTAGTTTTATCAGTTTTTTTGCGGTCTCATTTGCTTTACGCCACGCTTTAACCTGAGCCTTCTCTTTCTCACCACCCGACATCACGTATGGGGTCAATCCTTCATCAACATATATAAAGTCAAACTCATCAACTCTAAAAAGTCCTTCTTCCCACGGTATATCAACCACTTTTTCAGGAGAGACCAACCCGTTAAGATCTATAAAAGCAAGATCATTTACAGATGTATAGATAACGTCGTTATCTCTAAAAGTTGTAGCAAGTCCCGCATCAGTATGGCGGACAAATTTAACTTTCATTCCCGCCGCTCTATAAATTTCAATATTGCTTTTAAAGTCAGCCTCCGCAGTCAAATCTGTATGTGTCAATGAGAACAGCTTCCTTCCGAAAACATGATCCAAAACATCAAGAGCGCAACGGATAAATGTCTTCCCCTGCCCCGTCTGTATTTGGGCCGAAATGCGATTATGCATCAACAAAATAGCTTCAATCTGAGGAGTACTCAAGGTTATCCCTTTTATCTCTTTAAAAAGCGTCCTTACCCATGCCAAACGGACTTCAGCCAATTTGTATGTTCCCCCTTTAATTTCTACTTCAGTTTCGTCCATTAATCTAATCTGATCTTCCAATGAAAGTCCCTCAAAACTCACCGTTTTAAGCCCCTCTCTCATAGCCCCTTCCAAATCAGCCCTTGTTATCTCTTTATTGTCATATCTTCCCCAAATTAAATCGATAGTTTTGACACGCTCTCTTACATTTCGAACTTTTTCAACCCTCTCGTCAGGTGTATATATAGGTTCAGGAGGCGCCGGATCAGGAATACTACTGATACTTCCCATAGCTTTCCCTAATCTTCCAATAGGAGCTGAAAAATCAACAGGCCTATCTGTTTTTAAAAGATCCTCACCGACAATCAGAGAGGCATATTCAACTTCTAAAGCCCCCCGGTAAATTCTAATTTCTGTGGTATTTCCAGCTACAACTTTAATTTCCCCTACAGGCATCTCTTGAGTTGCGCCGTCAATTCCATCTATCGGCACAGTCACTGTTTTAGGTAAATTTTTTCTTAAGTTTTTATCTCTATTTGCAAAGACAAGAGGATCCCCATCCACATAAACAAACTTACCGTCCGGCCCCTGTTCAAGTGTCAATAAAGTCCCTTGAGATAACGATATGTCCATAGGTTTTATATTATGACTCTTCATAAAACTGGCTTTTTTCATCCTATCCTTGATACTCAAGCCATCCAACTCTAAACTGGCAGTATCAAGCATCCGCATCAATTCCATATATTCGCCTGCGTTAAAACCTGAAACAGAGAACCTATTTCCAAGAGAGAGATAGCTGCTCTGAGCTTCAAGACTTACAAAATCTTTATAATACCAATCCCAGACAAGAGTCTTTGCTCCACCTAACCATTGCATAGAAGTCCTGTTTTTAGAGGAAGGGTTAAAGGAAAATTTGTCTCCAAACCATCTGGAAACTCCTGCCCTTGAAGAAGAAATCCCCTCTATCCCTGAATCAAAACCCTCAAGACCACTCCTCAAACTCCCCCAGAACCAACCCTCACCATACTGCCTCCTGGCCGGCGACCATGCAAGGTCAATTCCGAATCTGGCAGGGCGAAGCAACAACTCTTCTGTTGCGCGCAGAGGCCAGGCAAATATACCGCCTGGCTCCCTCAACATAGTCGGTCTGCACATTAAAAAGTTTCGAATCTCATTTACCCTGTAGAGGTGCATCCTCAATACCTGCAGCGAAAAACCTGCCATAGCTAAAAACGAACCTAAAGCCCTCGCTCTTAATTTAGATGCCTCGTCATCATTCCCCTCCTCTTCAGCAGCGTTAGCCTCCCTCCACATCTGCATCCCCTCTTCAAAATATTCAACGGGATAAGTCATCCATGTAATAACCCCGCCTACTAATCCGACATAAGATTTTCCGGCTTCAAGAAGCTTTGACCAATCCCCCGTCCTCTTAACTTCCAATATCCCCTCCACAATATCTTTTGTGTACTGGGCTCCTAATTGAAAGAATGTAGGAGGCATGGACCAGAAAGTCAAAGCTGTGTCTGTCATCCCATAGAAGAAATTCCCGGCAAACTTTACACCATCCCAGAATGATGGGATAGCATCCAAAACTTCCGAAGCGCTTCCAAGCGCCAGAGAACCAACCTCAGGAGTTGAATATATATCAACCGCAGTATCAATCGATCCGCTTATAAATCCCGTAGTAGCATCCAATCCTGAACGCAAAACTTCTGAAGCGCTTCCAAGCACTAGAGAACCAACCTCAGGAGTTGAATATATATCAACCGCAGTATCAATCGATCTGGCAATAAATCCCTGTGAAGGGTTAGGCCTGAAGACAATGCCGTTTTTCAGGCTTCTGTCTATCTCCTGAGCCCCTATATGTCCCCCCGATGTCGTTTTAAGAGACGGAGAGAGAAAGTCCGACTCGGCCTCCAAAATAGAAAAACAGAGTTTAATAAGTTCGAAAACCTTCTCTCCAAATTTATCACTTAAGTAAAGTTCAAACCCTGTTTTACTGTCTCCTTCAGGTTTAAAAATAGCCCCCCAAGGATCAGCGCCCCTAAGTTCCTTCCAGAGTCCGTCCCTTAAATAACCTGGAAGTTTTCCCTCTATTAATTTCAATATGTCCGTATTCTGCGAAAACCCGTTTATCTGTTTTACCAGTCCTTCAACAAGCATCTTAACCTCTTCAAAAGTCACCTTACCCATCCCGTCGCTCATTATCAGATCGTAAAAATAGAACTGGTCTTTAATTCCAAGCTGAATTAACAATAAGTGGACATATGGGGCAATGTTTGTATTAGGTTCGGCCTGAAGGGTCTGAGTTAAAGTCGTCAACTGTTTTAAAAGTATTGTGTTATAAAAATACGGAGGAAAAGTTACCGTATCTTTAGGGGCGCTCCCTTCTGTCCATCCGTCTACACCCACACTGGCAAATCCGACAGTCGTCATGATCGCTGTTCGAGCAGTATTTACAAGGGGGAGAACAGAAAAAACGGATAAGACAGAATTTCCCTGTCTTATCTTATTAAAATATTTCTGAGAAAGTAATATAGAAACAATCTTCTTTGCTATAGAAATTTCTATATTCTCTCCGGGATCCCTTATAAGAGAATCCCAGCCGTCTACGCCTATTTTCTCCAAAACAAATGCCTCAAGCTCAGAGAGACTGTCTATCCCTCTAACACTGTTTAAACGCATATCATCCTGGTCAACCATCAAGGCCGGCAAAGCGGGGATAAGCTGAGCTAAGATTCCGTCTTCCGCGGCCTCTCTTAAAATGATCCCAACATTCTCGCTTGAAATCCTCCCGTCCAAACCGTTTTTCCAGGATATCTCCATTAAAGAATCTTGCTTTTTTTGCAACAATTTTTTTATCTCTTTTGCGGCATCCTGCAACTGTTTAAAGTCATCTTTCAAACTTTTTAATTCATTCCTAAGCTTTTCTTTGTCTTTGGCTGGAACGCCCGAATTGTTTTTCTCAGCCGCCTCAAGCTCTTCTGATTTTTTTTCTATCTCTTTAGATTTTGCTTCTATCTCTTTAACAGCTTGGTCAAAATCATTTTTATAAACCCTTAATCTTTCTACAACTTCTCGATAGCTTTCTCTTACAGGCTCATCCAAATGATCCCACACATATAGAGACCAGAGGTGCTCTTCAACCCCCTGAGGCAATTCAATCTCTTGTGTAATTTTTCCGGCATCCCTTATCTGCTGCATTACGCCATCAAGCGCGCTCACAATCCCCCCGATAACCCCCCTCACATCATCAAGACTTTTAGGAAGTTCAACCTTATCTTTTCCCACATAAAAACTGAGTTGTTTAGCAATAGTTCTCAAAATACTTTTTACTCTAATAATCTCTATTGTGTCGTTCTCTTCGGGATCAAATGTAGTAAATTCAAAAGTCGGATAATCTTCGGTAAAAACAAGGAGTCTCTCTCTGTCTTCGGCGCTCAACCCCCCTCTGCCACAAACCACCCTGAAAGAAAAACCCGTATCGGTAAAAACCTTATCATAAAGGGTCGTCCATATCTCTTTACCCCGATTTCCTAATAGGGGGTTATGGGTAGCATCTGAGTCCTTATCGTCTTTTATTAAAGCGATTAAAAAATCTCTTAATAAATTTAATTCATCCGCGGAAAAAGAGGTCTTGTCATCTGACTTTAAACAGGCTAAAAGCTTTACAAAGATTTTTTTTGTCTTTTCATCCGGAGCATTTCTGATCTGTTCCTGTATTAAGTTATCAGCCAGATTCTGATTTAGCCCTTCATCATCAGAAAAGGCAAGTGAAGAGACGCTGTATTTCGGAGAAAAAAGATCAGCAACACACCCAAGTTCTTGAGATGAAAGTCTTTCTGTCGAAAGATCGACTCTATCCAAATAAGGATCGCCCTCAACTCCCAAAAGAGTCGCCTTTATTAAAATTATAGGAAAATCTTTTAATATCTGGGGGTTTGAAAGGGAGACCCCTTTCATCCCATCCCTTTCAGCCTTTTTCAATTTATCAGAGGCTGAAGTTTTTTGAGGGAGTATTGCTGCAAAAACATCTCTGTCGACAACTGCTACCAGAGAACCCGATTCATCAACAGAAATTCCAGATTTTTTTCCAAGCCCGTAAACCCTGTTTGCAACAGATAAAAGATCGACATCTGCGGCAAAGCTGTCCGAATCATCAAGCGCCTGCAAAAAACCTAAAAGCTTGTTGTCTTCCAGTTCTTCTTTTTCAACCCCAAGTCTCTCGCAAAGATTTTCTATCTCCTTCAAATAACCTTTTTGATTTCCTTTTGCCCTGTTCTCAGCTTCTATAGCCTTATCCCTTTTCTCAAGCGCTTCTCTTCTAATTCTGGTAGATTCAGCAAGTTTGCTTGCAAATTGCCTGCCATCAATTCTTCCCCTCTGGCTAAAAATTTCATTTAATTCTTTATTAGCTTTCTGATATGCCTCTATAGCCTCTTTTGCGGGAGTCGCTGCCCTGTTTGCGACATCAACCGAATCAGAGACCTTTTTCGCGAGTTCTTCCAACTGCTTCATAATCTCTTTTATGGTATGCCCTTCGGTCTTTAGTGTCTGCAATCCTCTTATGGTCTCTGGCTTAACCCCGTTTATAAGCGCCTGATAAGCCAAAACAGTCTCTAATCCGGCCTTTTTAATTGATATATAACTTGAAAGAGGATCATTTTCTCTTGTAAATATCCCTTTCTGCAAAAGAGGGGTTAAACTACTCTTCTCAAGAATGTCCTTTTCATCTTTCGTTAAGGCGGAAATCTCCCCACCGGAAGAGATCCAAAAGTATACATTGCTCTTGTCCTCTTTCTGAAAGACTAAAAGATTATAGCCTTGAGATATTTTTTCTCCCAAAAGCTCAAGATTTGTAACCTCCGATCCTTTTTTCCACGCCGCGGTTATAAAACTAGGTGATTCTTTGGAGTCGACCTTGGCTTGAAAAAGGAGCTTCAATGCCTCTGCCTGTTCATCAGCATTTCCACTCTTTAAATTTTTTAGAAAACTCACAAATTTATCAAAACTTTCTACCTCTTCCACCCCCATGCTCCGCATAAATCCGTAAATTCTGGAAATTATAACTTCATCACTGTCTGATTCGCTAAAAAAATCGAGACCGAAAGGAATCAAGCTGGAGGCCCTTTCACGCATAGATTGCTTATCCTGGTCTGTCAATGAAGAGGGGGCTTCTTCCGCCGGAGGAAGATACGAATAGACTCTCAATCCCTTTTGAAAATTTTCATAGCGGGAAAAAAGGATATCAACATCATCTTTTGAGGGTTTTTTATCGCCAAAAACATTAGAAAGAAACCGATCAAGTTGTTCTAGCGTAGATTTAAGAGATTTTACTCCATTGTTACTGACATATAAATCAACACCGAAATCATTCTTTAGTCTTTTTATAATCTCAAATTTATCTCTATTCGCAATTAACCATTTTATGTAGTTTTCAACAGAAGCTTTTGTAATTGCTATCCCTTCACCAGAAAAAAATTGTTTTATATCATCTAAAATATCATCCCTTGAAAAAAGATCTATCCCATACTCAGATAGAGGATTTACAAGTAAACTGGCAAGATTTAAAAGTGTGTCGTCAACACTCTTTTGTACTACACCTTGTTGTCCTTCTATTTTTCCGGCTTCGCTCATATTTTTCTCCGCTTATAAAACAAAAAGCTCGCCTGTTAATTTGCGAGCTTTAAACCCAAAAAATAATAATCTTACCCTTTATTTTCAGAAACAGGCAATCCGAAAAAAAGGTCTCTTTATCTGGTTTCTACACTGATATAATCGGTTTTAGAGCCTAAAAACTTGCGCGAAAATGTCAAAAAAATGGATTTTTTAGATGATAATCGGGGTTAATCTTTATCCTTTGGCAATCTACTTCCAGTCAATCGTAATTCCAAATTGTGAGTTTATCGCATTTTCTAATTCTATTCTAAAATTTTCTCCTAGCCCAAGACCATATCTATGAAAATCACTTACCCATTTATCTCCTTTTTTCTTTGCCACAACTCGTTCGTTATTTCCAATTTTCGCGGTAATCTTATCCCCACGCAAAGTACATATTGCACTAATATTATTCGACAACGTAATGGTTGTGGGTACTGCCTCCTTGGCTACTTCCTCCTTTTTTTCTTCGGTTGGTGGAACACCAGGAAGTGATGGTGATTCCCCAGCTTTCTCCGCACCTGTTTTTCCTTTCTTATTGTCTTTCCCATCTTTTACAGCGCCCTTTCCATTACCTTTTTTCGGCTTGGATGGTTTCTTCTCCCCAGGCTCAAAAACCGCCTTATAATTCTCATCTTGCGACTCTTTTGTATCAGTGAAAAGTTTATCTCCATCTTTTTGTTTTATTGTAGCTCCTCTTGATTCATTGCCATACAATCCTTGAGCAATATAAGCTGCAACAGCATCGTCCTGAGAAGGAGGCGTCGGACTTTCGCCTGTTAATTTACCATTAGCAAGAGAAATTTGAGTGGATATTGATAGACCAATAGTGGTATTCATTGATTGTTGATCACCCTCCTGAGTTTTGAATGAAGCAACAAATGTCTCTCCCCAATTTTCAACTATTACTTCAAGCTCCCGCTCTATATTTAACCCGCTGGCAACCTCAAAGTTATCTCCTTTTTTAGAAATAAAAAGCCCCGCCTTAAACTCTGCAAGCTGTTTAGCAAGGCTCCCTCTTTCTTTTTCGTGTCCTGCCCAGATAGGCAAAGACCATACGCTGGAGAGATGTCTATCGATAAACGTCTGAATTGCACTAGGATCTTCTTTTCCATCTTTTTTCCATCCGGCGACAAGCAATACAATCCTAATTTTTTGCTTAACTAAATCCAGATTTGTCTTTCCTTCAGAAGTAATAAAGGAGGATGGCTCTGTTAAATAGCTATCCAACTCAGCTATTAATTTTGTTTTTCTTTCTGGAGCCAAAGAACTGAAATCTATTTTACCGCCCTCTTCTGCATACAAAAATTGTTCAAGAAAATAACCATAAGCAAAACGCCATGAACACTCAGGTATCTCTTTATCTCCAAGCGGAATAGAAACCTTCTCCGATTTATTTTCCCTCAATTGTGATAAAATACTAATTAAGTTATCTGTAGCCTGATCATAATCACGCTGAGCCAAAGCCATTCTAACAGAACGTATATTCTTATCCATAGCGTTTTTCTCTTCCGGCTTCTTCCCCTCCCCACTCTTTGTAACCTCTCCCCCCCTCAAATATTCCAGCAATTTCTCTTTAGTGTATATCTCATTATTATAAGGGATCATATTTTTGAGATCGTCTCTATTTATTTCGAATATGTCATAAAGCCCCGTCTTTTTGGCGGCAAAACAAGAGAGTATCTTTCCCGCTATTCTATCCGCGCTATCTTTAATCTCATCCCATGATTTTATAACCACATCAATTATATCTTTATGATAGAGTTTAAGAGCTTCAAGTTTTTTTCGTGCATCCTCCGCAGATAATCCTACAAGTTCAGAAGATTTAACTACAATTTCGCCCCTTGCCTCACGCAACGCTTTTCGCGAAACCATAAAGAATGAAGTCGCTTTGGCAAAGGCCTCCGATCCCTTTTCGTATGAAATTCCGTAGTAACCTGCATACTCAAGAATCATCCTCTCCCTCTCATCCCTCTCCCCACTGTCTATCTCGCCATCTCTTTCAACAGATGAAGCTTCCGCGTTCATCTTTGCGTCTGAAAGGTCAAAGTTTACATCATTTAATCCGGTCTCTATTTTTATCCAGCTTCCATCTCTCCCCCTTACATAAACGGTTAAACTATGCTGTTCCTCCCCCTTGTCAATTTTTTCGTCTCTATCAACATCCCTCCATACCCAAAGTGTTTTGCCACTTTTTGAATAATCTCTAAAATATTCGGCAGGGATAGACGGATCAGATGAAGAAGATGAAGAAGTCAATCCCACGGTAGCACCCGTAGAACCAGAAGAACTTCCCATTACAACAGTAGCTAAAATGCGATGGTCTGGATAAGATCCTAACAATTTTTCTTCTTTTGAATCAGGAGTCAACGCTCTGGCAATACGATTTAACCCTTTGCTAAGTGTTTTTCCCGATCTATATATGACTGGTTTGCTATCAGTTCCATCTTTTGCAACATATCCTTCCGGCAAACCTGTCCAACTACCCGTTTCTTTTTTTATAACAAAAGCATAGTTTTTCCCTTTATCACTAAACGCAACTAAAACCTCCCCTGAGTCCAAAACCAGGGGAGCAAGATTATTTAGCGATGTTAATATTGAAGGATTTGCCTTTACAGCGGCCAAAACTTTGTCACGAAGAACAGTTTTATTATCTGAAATCTGAAGATATTCACTTATCTCTGCCACGGTATAATCTTGCCCCCCTATTTTGCCGTCAGATCCTAATCTTTCATTAATAGTAGTCAAATCCGGATCATTTTTAACATGATCAGAAAAAGCGGTCTTTTTTGCCTCTTTCTTTTGAATCTCTTCTTGCGCAGCTTTTGTTTTTGCTGCTAACTCCAACCCTTCAACTTTTTTCTTTGCATCATAAATTATTCTTTCTGTCCCTTGCCACAACCCAGAGACATCAGTATCTTTTAGAGCCTTATATGCATCATTTGAAGTTATTGACTCTATCGTAGCGCCACTCCCCAGGTCAATTTTATTTAACGCGTCAATAATTGTTTTTTCAAATTGCTTAGGTGTCCATTTTTTTCCTTCAATAAGTATTTCAATAAAAGAATCTGCCTCCTTCGTTGTATCTACTTTTGCAATATAATCAATCGATATTTTTGTATCTTTTAAAGCGCGTTGCACTACTTCAAGATTATATTTGCTTTCAGGATTATTGCTGAGTGCTTCTGAAATAAATTTCAAGTTACCCGCAATTTTAGAATAAAAATCTTTTTTAGCTTGACCTGATAATCTGTTGTCCCTGCAATACGTTTCCAGCGCATTTATAATCTTTTGTCTTTCAGCGGGAGTATCAACACCATCAGATCCTATAGAGATCTCTGTGCCTGAAATTACGACAATTAAACCAAGTTTAGCAAGATTAACAAGCCCTGTTACTAATCCTTGAGTAGATCCATCATGTATAGAAGAAGTTTTTGAAGAATCTATTTTCACAGAAATCGGGCCTGACGGATTTGACATAATTTACCTCCATAAAAACAAAGACAAGCCTGTCAAAACATTCTTGTCTATTCTATAACCAAATTCTAAATAACAGGCGATTTACAATCTGGCGCTACTTAGTTTTTCTCTCGTTTGTATTATCGTAATCAAATCTAAAAAACTTGCATTATGCATAAAAAAAATATAGAATTTATACAAATGCTAGACAAAAAAGAATCTAAGGTTTTAGGAGATTTCTTCCTCGATTGTGCAAAATTAATCTTTGCTTCCTTAGTAGTTGGAGTTTTTGTGCCAAGTGCCGTCGGAAAAGTGCCTTGGCTTACTTTTTTGATGGGAATTATAATGACAGCATTATTTTTAGTAATAGCTGTAAACCTATCAAAAAAAGGAGAATAATAAATATGGATCTTTTAACTTTTTACTTGGCAGCAGCCATATTAGCTTTTATAGTACTTTTATGGGTGTTTTTAGTAAAAAAATGAAGGGGTTTTTAACTTTATGAAAGATTATATTCTCTATATTATAACGTTTTTCTTTTTGGTTTTAGATTTTGTGCTTGTTTTTTCGTTAAAAAAAAGATAAGCCCGTTTAAAAACAACATTTAGCCAGTCGGGGGCCAACTAACAAATAGATCTAACCCCGATTTCCTAATCGGGGTGAACAAACTTAAAAAAATGAAAATTTTACGCAATTATGATAGAATAAAAAAACTAAAAATATGCCGAAAGAAAAACTAAAAAAAGAACATTTTGAAATTATACTGGAAGATATCAACTCCAAGATCAATCTCATACTTAAAAAGGACTATGTTACAAAAAGCGACCTTAAAAACACAGAAGATAGATTGATGGAAAAAAT
This sequence comes from candidate division WOR-1 bacterium RIFOXYB2_FULL_36_35, assembly GCA_001771505.1. Taxonomy (NCBI): domain Bacteria; kingdom Bacillati; species candidate division WOR-1 bacterium RIFOXYB2_FULL_36_35. The sequence continues at coordinate 49,032 of MEUA01000033.1, read as the reverse complement.
TGAATCAAATAGCCTCGCTATAAAAGCAAATAGCTTCGCAATCAAAGCATTAAATAATAAAATTGATGATGTTGAAATAAGATTAACTAATAAAATAGATGATGTTGATCAAAAACTATCCAAAAGAATCGATGGCGTTGAAATAAGACTAGATGGACTAGATCGAAGAATGGATGGACTAGATCAAAAAATGGATAGAGTTGAAACAAATTTAAGCAATAAAATTGATGAAGTCAAAGAAGTGTTAATCCATCATATAAGCCTTCCTGTTCATTAACCCCGATTATCCTAATCGAGGTTAACCGTCCAAAGACTCAACGGAAATACCTATTAGTAATCGGCAATCTCCAATCCTTGCCAAACGCACGAGGGGTTATGCGAGGCCCGGGAGGGGTTTGGCGCCTCTTATACTCAGAAAAATCTATCATTTTTACAATTTTATCAACAATCTTCTTATCTATTCCATGAATCTTACAAACCTCCCATCCACATTTGTTCTCTTCCACATAAGAGTGCATAATTTTATCTAAAATATCATAAGGAGGAAGGGTATCCTGATCTTTTTGATCGGGCTTCAACTCTGCCGTCGGAGGTCTATCAATTATAGATTGAGGAATTAAGCCTTTTTCTTTCCACGCGCTATTTCGAAAGTTAGACAATTCATACACCAAAGTCTTTGAAATGTCTTTTAAAACCGAAAATCCTCCTGACATATCCCCATAAAGCGTGCAATAGCCTGTCGACATTTCCGATTTATTTCCGGTAGTCAAAACAAGCCAACCAAATTTATTGGATAACGCCATTAAATAATTGCCGCGAATACGAGCCTGAAGATTCTCTTCTGCGATATTCTGAACCATCCCCTTAAAATGAGGCGCGAGTTCTTTTAAGTAAACATTAAAAAGATCTTTTATTGAAATCTCTATCATTTCAATCCCTAAATTCTCACAAAGTTTTCTGGCATCCTTATAACTTTGATTCGCCGTATATTGCGAAGGCATAAAAACAGGATGAACTTTATCTTTTCCTAAAGCATCACAGGCGATAACAAGAGTTAATGCGGAATCGATCCCCCCCGACAAACCTATTAAAACATCAGAAAAATCGTTCTTTTTGACATAATCAGAAGTCCCCAAAATAAGAGCATTATATATTTCAGAAGATCGGTCAAGCCATGGCGCTGTTTTGTTCTTTTGCCCGAGATCAACAAACAGCAGTTCTTCTTTATATTGGATAGCAGAAGCAACCTTCTCCCCTTTTGGGCCAAAGACCATGCTTCCGCCATCAAAGACAAGCTCGTCTTGCCCCCCTACCATATTAAGATAGACAATATAAGCCTTTGTCTTCTTTGCTAATTTCCCTAAAATTTTTTCTCGCTCTTTAATCTTTCCAAGATGATAAGGGGAAGCATTTATATTAAGCATAATCGAGGCTCCAGCCTTTGAAGCCTCAAGATAAGGACTATCTTTTACCCAAATATCTTCACAAATTCCAAGTCCAATTTTTTCCCCTTTATAATTTACGATAGAATAGTTTTTCCCGTCTTTAAAGTATCGCTTCTCATCAAAGACGGAATAGTTTGGAAGATTAATTTTGTGGTACAACTTTTTGACTTCGCAATCAACAATAAAAGCAGCTGCATTAAAAAGATCTTTTCCCTTCTTATCGACAAACCCTATATAAACAGCAATTTTATCCGATGCTTGTTTTATTTTTGTAAAACAGGATAAATTATCCATGACAAATTGATCTTTTAAAAGAAGATCTTCCGGCGGATATCCTGTAATTGCAAGTTCAGGGAATACAACAATATCTGCTCTCTCTTTTTCTGCCTTATTTATATAGTCAATAATCTTTCGAGTATTCCCGTCAAGATCACCAACTGTCGGATTAATTTGCGCTAAAGCAAGCTTCATAATTGCTGTTTCTCCATAATTTTATCACTAGGGACTGTTGCAAAATGTCACCCTAATTATATATTTCGCAACAGTCCCCGCTAATTACCCCAAATGCCCTTTCTCTAATTAAAGAGAAAATTTGGGACATATAAACCTCCAAATAATAATCAACCACCAATCTTATACTTCTGTCTTTTATACCCCAACATCCTCTCCGTAATCCCCAAAAATTTAGCGGCATTCCTTTGAGTCTTACATTTTTCCAAAGCGTCTTTTATCTTTTGAGATTCAAGCGCTTCAACAATTTCAGGAAGAGTTATCCCTCCCGACTCCAGATTATTGAGCTTTTCTTTTGAAACTAGATTCGGCGGAAGTTCCTGCGGTGTAATTAAATCTTTTTTACACAAAACAACAGCCCTCTCTACAACATTTTCAAGCTCACGAACATTTCCCTGCCAATTATGGTTCATTAAAATATTAAGCGCGGCCTTGCTTATCCCTTTTAGTTTTTTATTATTGCCTTTCGAATATTTTTTTATAAAGTGTTCAACAAGAAGAGATATATCTTCCTTTCTATCACGTAAAGGAGGGATAACAAGGGAAAAAACATTTATTCTATAATATAAATCTTCACGAAATTTATCTTCTCTTACCATTTTATCCAAATCTCTATGGGTCGCGCAAATAACCCTAACATTTATTTTTATTGTCTCTGTCCCTCCAAGCCGTTCAAACTCCCTCTCTTGAAGCACTCTTAAAAGTTTAACCTGCGTAGCAGGGGTCAGATCGCCTATTTCATCAAGAAAAATCGTCCCCTGATCCGCCAGCTCAAATCGGCCTATTTTACGGTCAAGCGCTCCTGTAAAAGCGCCCCTTTCATAGCCAAAAAGCTCCGATTCCAATAAACTTTCGGGAAGCGCCGCGCACGCAACTTTAACAAAAGGTTTGTTTACTCTTGCGCTATTATAGTGTATAGCAGAAGCTATTAATTCTTTTCCGGTTCCGGATTCACCGTTTATCAGCACATTCGCGTTGCTTTCCGCAACCTGCATGGCCCCTTCCAAAAGCTTATGCATAACAGAAGAGCTGTAAATTATGTTGTCAAATTTATATTTCCCCTTAAGTTCCCTTCTTAACATTACATTTTCCGAAACAACTGCCTGTTTATCCTTTTCTGCAAGTTCACGCACTTTGACAGCCTGTCCCACCATCGAAGCAATAATCGTCAAAAGATTAAGATCCTCTTCGTAAGAAACATCTTTTTCGAAAAGACGGTCAACAGACAAAGCTCCTATAACTTTATTGCTAACTTTAATGGGAACACACAAAAATGTAAAATTTTTATCCTCAAGCCCCTTCCTGGCTTTCGTTTTGTTCAAAAAAAGAGGATTTGATTTAGCATCTGTCACAACCATAGGCGCCCCCGTTTCTACAACCTTCCCTGTAACCCCTTCTCCAATCTTATATCTCCCCCGCTCTTTTTCTTCTTTAGTTAAACCATGAGCAACTTCTATCTTTAATTCATTGGTTATAGGATCAACAAGTGTAATCGTCCCTCTTTCCATTTCAAGAGTCTCGGACAACACTCTAAAAATAGACCCTAACGTCTCTTCAAGATTTAACGAAGAAGACAAAGCATTGCTTATATTAATCAAAATTTTTCCTTTTATTTTGCTTATAACCATAGCTACAATATTGTATCATATTTTAGACAATTTTGTCGTAAAATCAGAGAAGATAAAAATGCAAATAATGGGCTTGTTGTGTAATAATAGTTTTTGCAATTTGTCATCCCCGCAAAAGCGGGGGATCCATCTTAACCCCGATTATTATAATCGGGGTTGTTTTCTGAGAAATAGATTCCCGTTTTCACGGGAATGACCATTATGCAACAGTCTCATAATCGGGGTAAACTCCTACGCTCTGAAGGCAAGCTGCCCACACCCCGCTTCTATATCCCCCCCTCTACTTATACGTTCAACAACCTCTATTCCCCGCTTGCTTAACTCATTGATAAAAACTTCAACAATCTTCTTTGGAGATCCTTTAAACGTCCCTTTTAAAAAGTTGTAGGGGACAAGGTTTACATTAACGTTTAACCCCCTGCAGAAATCTGCTAAAGATTCCAAATCTTCAAGATAGTCATTAACACAATCGAGTAAAATATATTCCAATGTAACTCGCCGTCCTGTTTTTTTCTGATAAAACAAAATAGCCTCTCTCAATTTCCTTAAAGGGTAAGTATTATTTATAGGCATCAATAATGAACGAATTTTATCGACAGCAGCATTTAATGATACCGCCAATCTAACCTGAATCTCCTCTTCGGCAAGTTTTCTAATTCCATCGACAAATCCGCAGGTAGAGATGGTAATTTTGCGGGCTCCAATATTTATCCCTTCACTGAAATTAAGGATTTTAATTGCCTTCAAAACATTGTCATAGTTCAAAAACGGTTCACCCATCCCCATGAATACTATATTATTTATGGTCTTATGGTTGTGGGGTTTGCAATTTTGAGCGGCAATCAGATAGACTTGGGACAATATTTCAGAGACGGAAAGGTTTCTCGTAAACCCCATTTTCGCGGTAGCGCAAAAATGGCATCCTAGCGCGCAGCCAACTTGGCTGGAAACGCAAACTGATTGACGCCCTTTTCTATCCCTAAGAACAACACACTCTATATGTTCACAATCTTCAAGCTCCAAAAGATATTTTATGGTGCCGTCTTTAGATTTTATGGTTTTCTTAATTTTAGGAGTATAAATATAAAATCTGTTTTCAAGCTCATTTCGAAGCTCAAAAGAAATATTTGTCATCTCATTAAATGAAGTAACATGCTTTTGATGCAACCAATGAAAAATCTGTTTCGAACGGAACTTTGGAAGATTTAATGTCTTTTCCAATTCAGAAAGAGTACAACTTTTAATATCAATTTTCTTCACATTAACAATTATAGCACCAAAAGAGGAGGTTGTTACTCCCTCTTGGAAACAGGCAAATCATTTTTTTATGAATTTATTTAAAATTTGACAGATTAAAAGAGAGCATGTTACCATCTATATATAATGAAAAGCCTTGTAATCGTTGAATCACCTGCAAAAGCAAAGACTTTGGAGAAATTCTTGGGTAAAGATTTTAAAGTATTGGCTTGCGCAGGTCATGTTAGAGATCTCCCAAAAAGCAAACTTGGGGTAAATATTGAGAACAACTTTGAACCCACGTATATTCCCATAAAAGGAAAAGGGAAAATATTAAAAACCCTTAAAACCGCGGCAGAAAAGGTTGCTGTAATTTACCTTGCGCCAGATCCGGACCGTGAAGGAGAAGCAATTGCCTGGCATCTTAAATTTTTACTTGACTCCGACAGCAAAATCAAGAGAATAGAGTTTAATGAAATTACAAAAGAAGCGGTAACAAACGCGGTAAAACATCCAAGAAAAATAGATATAAGACGAGTTGACGCTCAGCAGGCAAGACGTGTTTTAGACAGACTTGTCGGATATAAACTCTCTCCTCTTTTATGGAAAAAAGTAAGAAGAGGATTGTCGGCAGGCCGCGTTCAATCAATTGCCGTAAAATTAATTTGTGAGCGGGAAAATGAGATCAAAGCATTCAAACCTCAAGAATATTGGAGCATTGAAGCCTCTTTAAATTCCGACAAAGGTGAAGATTCGAATCGTCGCTTTTTTCAAGCCAAATATTTTTCAAAAGAGATCATTCCTGATGAAAATTCCGCGCAAAAAATAACATCCGAATCTAAGAACAGCCAGTTTATAGTCAAAGATATCCAGAAAAAAGAACAAAAAAGAAACCCATCCCCTCCATTTATCACATCTACGCTTCAGCAGGATGCCGCAAGAAAGCTGGGTTTTTCCGCAGGAAAAACAATGTCCATCGCACAGCAACTCTATGAAGAAGGACATATAACCTATATGCGAACAGACTCTGTTCGTATTGCAAAAGAAGCAATTGATGCTGTCAGAAATTACATCGATTCAACCTTCGGCCCCAATTTTATGCCAGACAAACCTAGGTTTTTCAAAACAAAAAAATCAGCGCAGGATGCACATGAGGCCATACGCCCAACAGTCATTGCAAATATACCAAACACAATCAAAGAGACTTTAACGGAAGACCAATTAAAACTTTATACTCTTATATGGAACAGGTTTGTCGCATGTCAGATGAATCCCGCAATAATGGATAGAACGACAATAGATATAAGCGCCGGAGAACATATCTTCAGAGCAACAGGATCCGTAATCAAATTTGCGGGTTTTATACAACTATATTTTGAATCGATGGAAGAAAAAGAGGAAAAAGAGGAACAGGAGGAAAGGATAATTCTGCCTGATCTTTTAATCGGAGACATATTGAATCTGGAAAAAATCGAGCCAAAACAACATTTCACGGAACCACCTCCGCGATTTAACGAAGCTTCACTTATCAAAGAATTGGAAGCAAGGGGAATCGGACGTCCTTCAACATATGCGCCAACGCTACATACAATAGAAACAAGAGGGTATGTATTAAGAGAACAAAGAACTTTTTTCCCTACCGAACTTGGACAAACAATTACAAAACTTCTTGATGAATTTTTTCCGGAAATTATGGACTACCAGTTTACGGCGCATATGGAAGACGAATTAGATGACATACTAACCGGCAAAATGGATTATGTCTCAATTCTTAAAGAATTTTACGGGCCTTTTGAAAAAAATTTAAAAATTGCAGGCGAAAAGATGAAGAAACTTAATCAGGATATTCCCACAGATGAAAAATGCCCCACCTGTGGAAAAGCTCTAGTCATAAAAACAGGTAGATACGGTAAATTTAAAGCTTGCTTGGGGTTCCCGGATTGCAAATACACAAAAGCAATAGTTCAAAGCTTAAACATAAAATGTCCAAGGGAAGGTTGTGACGGAGAAATACTGGTCAGAAGAACAAGAAAAGGAAAAATCTTTTATTCTTGCAGCAAATATCCAACATGCAAAGAAGCTTTTTGGGATAAACCGACTGGAGAATATTGCCCTAAATGCGGAAAACCACTTGTAGAAAAATTTACAAAGAGTAAAATATACATAAAATGCAGCAACAAAGAATGCGACTTCAAAGAAGACAAACAACCGGAAGAAAACACAGAAACAACAAAATAAAGTTTATAAAAAAATGAAAGAATTTTTTACAAAAAACTGGACGTTAAAAATTTTGTCTTTTGCTTTGGCGATTTTACTTTGGATATTAGCTCGCGGCTGGATAATTCAGTGAAAACGATCAAAAAAGCTAAAGAGATGTCAGCTTTTTCCAATCGCGCAAAAGCGAGAGGGCAGACATTGGCGCTTGTGCCAACAATGGGGGCTCTTCACGAAGGGCATTTATCCCTTGTAGAATCCGCAAAAGAAAAAGCAAATATCGTTATTGTCTCTATATTTATAAATCCTACCCAATTTGCGCCAACCGAAGATTTAAAAAAATATCCAAAAAATTTATTAAAAGATCAAAAAGCCCTCAAGCTTTTTGACCCTATAATTATTTTTGCTCCATCAGAAAAAGATTTATATTCTTCCGGATTTGATACCTGGGTAGAAGAAGGGACATTAAGCCGAAGGTTGTGCGGGAAATTCAGGTTTGGCCATTTTAAAGGAGTTACGACAATTGTAACCAAGTTGTTTAATATTGTAAGACCAGACTACGCAATTTTCGGGGAGAAAGACTACCAACAGCAATTAATAATAAAAAAGATTACCCGAGATTTAAATTATCCCATTGAAATAGCAACATGCCCTACTGTAAGAGAATATGATGGTTTGGCAATGAGCTCCAGGAACCAGTATCTTTCAGAAAAAGAGAGAAAATCAGCAACCGTATTATATAAAGCGCTAATTAGGGCAAAGAAAGACATTGAGGGAGGAGAAACAGACTGCAGGAAAATAATAGTAGGCTTGGGTCGGTTAATAGGGTTTGAGGCAATTGTAAGGGTAGATTATATAAACATTGTCAACCCTGAAACATTGGAAGAAGTAAAAGAGATAGGAAAAGAAAAAGTTCTCATTGCCATAGCAGGAAGAATCGGAAAAACAAGATTAATCGACAGCATGATAGTAACGCCAAAGTAATGCCCCGATTATGATTCTCGGGGTTAACTGCTCTAAAAAAAAATGAAAAAAGGCTATTCACTTTTAGAACTAATCATTGTAATTTCAATAATAGGGATTTTTTTTGCTTTTGTCTCTATTAATTTTGGAAATTTCGAAACTAAGGCGGAATTTAAAGCTATTACAAAAACTATAGTTTCTGATCTGCGGTTATGTCAACAAAACGCGATAAGCCAAAAAGAATCCTGCGACACTATTTTTGAAAAAGATTATTACATAATTAACAACAAAAAAAAACATTTACCCTCCTTAATAAATATAAAAAACCCAAAAACAATCCGGTTTTCATCCTCTGGAAACCCTCAGCCAGGATATTTCGGAACAATTATTTTGGAGTCAAAAAATCAGTCCATAAAAATCATTGTATCAGCAATAGGGAGAATCAGGGTTGAATGAGAAATAAAACAAGCCTTCACGGCTTTACCTTAATAGAACTTTTGCTATCCGCGTTGATTCTTACATTAATTGCAGGCTCCTTTTCTCTCCTTTTTTCAAGAAGCGCTAAACTTACGGGTAGTGACCAGGAATTCTTAACAGCCCTGAATGTTGTTAAATCACAAGCAGAAGAAATACGATCTAAAAATTTTTCCAAAATCAACCCTTATGACTTTGACAATAAAAAAGGCAAGGTGGAAGTCATATATATTTATCAAGATTTAATCCAACTAAAGTTCTCATATAACTGGAAAAAGAACAAACCTCCTATGGAAATTTATACAATGAGGTCAAAATATTAATGAAAAAAAGAGGATTTACTTTACTTGAAACAATAATAGCAATATCGCTTTTTTCAATTCTCCTCATGGCAGGGACAACAATTCTTTCTTCCCATATTAGATCATTTCGTTTAGTATCAGAAAAAACAAGCTCAATACAAACAATACAAATTGTTGCAAGGGAAATAACTAAAGATTGCAGGCTCTCTTCAAATATTTCAGTAGCTTATAACACTGCTGTGTTAGCACAAAAAGGATCAACCATTTCATACGATATTAAAGACAAAAAGGTTCGCAGGCGAAAAGACAGCTATACCGCGTATTTAACTGATGAAGGAGAAATAAAAATTTTAGAGTTTAAGTTGTTAGCCCCTAAGCTTTTAGCGTTTTCTGTAGACGGCGTAACAACTGAGGTTTTTTGCAGAAATTAAACCCCGATTATCATAATCTAGGTGAATAATCGGGGAAAGAGACGTGCACAGATTAAAAAAGGAAAACGTTGCTAAGCGGTTGTAACTAAAAAAATGAACAAAAACGGAATAGCTTTAATATACACAATATTAATTACAAGCTTACTATTGGCTTTAGGAACAGGGTTGGCAAGTATAATATTTTCAACAACTGCGTCTCTGCACGCTCAAAAAGAATATACTTATTCCTTTTATCTTGCTGAAGCTGCAATAGAGCTTGGAAAAAAACAATTACATGACAATCCCTTTTGGTATACAGACTTAAATCATCAGGGAGACTTAATAAATTGGCTAAAAACCACAGCAAAAGGGCTTACAAAATCTCCAAAAGATGGTTATACATTAAAAATCGTAAAAGAATATAATACGCCTATCCTTTACGGAATAGGATATCATGGTAAGTCTTGTGCTATAATAAAACTGCAAAATAATTTTTTTGAGGAACTTGAATAAATGCTTTCCATTATAATTCCTACGTATAACGAAAAACAAAATTTACCGGAACTAATAAACAGGATTAAAATTTCGGCTCCAAACAACGAAATAATAATAGTAGACGATAATTCACCCGATGGAACTGCGCAATTCGCCCAAAACCTAGGGTTATTAACACTTATAAGGCCGACAAGAACAGGACTAGCTTCCGCCGTTATTGATGGATTTAAAATAGCAAATGGAGATATACTTTGTGTAATGGATGCAGATCTATCACATCCCCCTGAAATTCTTTCTCAAATGTTAAGTACCATACAAAACAAAGAAGCTGACTTTGTTATTGGCAGTCGTCTCATTAAAGGAGGGGGCCAAAGAGAAGAGAATTTCATACAAAGGTTAATTTCTGATATAGCCAGATGGCCGGCAAAATTTATAACCGACATAAAAGATGTAACTTCAGGATTTTTCATGCTCAAAAGAAGCGTTATCCAGGGAGTAGAGTTAAATCCCATAGGCTATAAAATTTGCTTGGAAATTCTGGCAAAAGGTAAATATGAAAAAGCAAAAGAGATTCCGATAATATTTGCAAACAGAAGCGGCAGTAAAAGCAAAATGGGAATAAAAATTTATCTTGAATTTTTAGGACAAATTATTCTTCTTTGCAAAGATCAATTTATTTCAAAGTACAAAAACAAAAGGAGTAAAAAATGACCAACATATTATTAATTATGGTCTCTATCTCGCTTGCAGTCATAGCCCAATTAAGCATGAAACATGGGATGAATGAATTTGGTTCTTTCCAGGTTACACAAATTTTGTCAAAAATAGCGCCAATGTTGTCTAATCCCTGGGTCTTTACAGGTTTTGCTCTTTTTGGTCTATCCTCAATATTCTGGCTGGCTGTTTTATCCAGGATGAATCTTTCGTTTGCATATCCCATGGTCTCCCTGGCATATGTAGCGGTAGCTTTTCTTTCAATGATTTTATTTAAAGAGAGTGTGAGCTTTATTAGGTGGCTTGGCATATTTATAATATGTTTCGGAGTTTTCCTTATCTCCAGAAGTTAAAATTCAACAAAAAGATACGCATTGGCAGTCACTTTTAGCCTCGATTATTCACCCCGATTTCCTAATCGGGGTTCATACCTGGGAAAATTTCCAACACTCTGCTAGAATTCTGTTCGTCTATAAATAATCGGGGTTTACTCGTAGTATGAATAATCGGGGTTAATCCTTTTTAAAATACTTAGTAAAATCTTCGGGTTTTAAATTATTAATAAACTCTTTAAATTTTTGAGTCTCTTCCGCGTCTTTTTCGGAATTAACCAACTTTGCCTGCATCATAACATTTTCAGCGACAAAAATAGGAACATCCGCACGCAAAGACAACGCAATTGCATCCGAAGGTCGCGCATCAATTGCAACTCTATTTTTATCTGCCGCTATTAATTCTATTTTTGAAAAAAATGTCCCCTCTTTTACATCATTAATCACAATTCTGTCTATTTTAGCGTTTAGACCCTCTATTACACTCTTAAAAAGGTCATGAGTCATAGGACGAGGAGGAGTAATCCCCTGAAGAACAGTAGCAATACTTGCGGCCTCAAAAACACCTATCCAAATAGGAAGGAAATTAAATTCTTCTAAATCACGAAGTAAGACAACCGGAGATAAGTTGCGTGGATCAAAACCCAGTCCACCAACAGACATTTGAATCATCTTATAGTTTCCACAACTTTTTCAAATGCTTTGGAATCAGAGACTGCAAGCTCTGCAAGCATTTTGCGGTCTAATAAAATATTTTTCTTTTTTAACCCTGATATAAATTTGCTATAAGAAAGACCTAATAGTCTTAACGCTGCATTAATCCTAATAATCCAAAGCCGTCTAAAATCACCCTTTCGATCTTTACGTGCAATAGTTGAGTATCTCAAAGCTTTCATTACAGCCACTTTTGCAGCAACTCTATATAGCCTTTTTAAAGACCCCCTAAACCCCTTGGCTCTTTTTAAAACCTTTTTGCGCTTTCTGCGCGCTACATTCCCTCTTTTAACTCTTACCATAAGGAATCATCACCTTTATTCTTTCATAATCAGTCTTACTTATCTCCCTGTCTCTTTTATAACGTCTCTTTTGGGCCGGAGATCTGCCTTCCAAAAGATGACGTGTTTTAGCGCCACGTCTCATAACTTTACCCGTTGCTGTAATTTTAAATCTTTTCACCGCCGCTTTTCTTGTTTTCCGTTTAGGCATTTAAAATTATTTAGGTACTATAATTAGTACCATACTTCTCCCTTCCATCTTATATTTCCCTTCAGGAACACCAAAATCAACCACTCTGTCAACTAATTTCTGAACAACCCTTTCTCCTATTTCCTTATGGGTCACTTCTCTACCCTTAAAATACAGGCTAACCTTAACTTTATGCCCTTTTTCAAGAAACTCACGAGATCTATTAACCCTGACAGTTAAATCATGCTCGCCAATTTTGGCAGAAAGTTTAACCTCTTTTAAAACAGAAGCTTTTTGGGATTTTCTAGATTCCTTAGCATGCTTTGTCTGTTTATATTTAAATTTACCAAAATCTCCAATTTTTGCTACCGGAGGCTTTGCCCCAGAAGAGATAAGAATTAAATCTAACTCTTTTTCTTTTGCTAATCCTAATGCTTCAGAAGTCCGCATCACCCCTAATTGTCCCCCCTCATCATCAATAAGACGTACTTCTGGAACACGAATACCTTCATTTACATAGTAATTCCTTAAGATGCCCTAACCTCCATAAATTTCATGAAAATAAAAAAACAAGCCTTCGCCTCGACATTTACATTTTTTTATCATCAATCAAGGAATAAAATAATTTTTCAGTTAATCCTTTGTATTATATCTTATTTAAGCGCGATTGTCTATCTCAACTTTAACTTTATTTATAAAATCATCTAAAGAAAACAATCCTATATCCCCTTCTGTTTTTGCTCTGACAGCAAGTTTTTTAGCTTCAATTTCCTTATCCCCCAGGATAATCATATAAGGGATTTTTTGCAATTGCGCTTCACGGATTTTAAGCCCGATCTTTTCACGGCTAATATCAATATCAACTCTAAAACCTTGTTCCAGCAAACGCTCTTTTATCTCTTCCGCATACTCAACATGCCTATCAGCTATAGGCAAAATAGTAGCTTGAACAGGAGCTATCCACAAAGGGAACGCACCCGCATAATGTTCTATAAGAGCGCCCAAAAACCTCTCCATGCTACCCAAAACAACTCTATGTATCATGACAGGCCGCTTTCTACTCCCATCTTCTGCCATATAATGCAAATCAAACCTCTCCGGAAGATTAAAATCGACTTGAATGGTAGGCCCTTGCCATAGTCGGCCTATAGCATCTTTCATTTTAACATCAATTTTTGGACCATAAAAAACGCCTGCACCGGCATCCACCTTGTAGTCAATTTCCTTCTTTTCCATAGCCAATTTCAAAGCTTTTGTCGCCATCTCCCAATTCTCATCGGAGCCGACATATTTGTCAGGCCTGGTAGATAAAAAAACCTCATATTCAAAACCAAAAGTCTTCAGCATCTGAAATGCAAAGTTTATTACATCCAAAATATCATTTTCAAGTTTTTCTGGAGTGGTAAAAATATGCGCGTCATCTTGCGTAAACCCCCTAACCCTAAGCAATCCATGCAAAACCCCTGATCTCTCATAACGATAAACAGTTCCAAGCTCGAAAAATTTTATGGGGAGATCCCTATAGCTATGAAGCTTTGACTTATATATTAAAATATGCCCCGGACAGTTCATCGGCTTTAAGACATATTTTTGTTTATCAATTTCCATAAAATACATATTTTCTTTATAATAGCCACTATGTCCGGACGTATCCCATAGATTTATTTTGGCAATATGGGGAATAACAACAAATTGATAACCACGTTTTAAATGTTCCTTCCTAAGAAAATCTTCAATAAGAAAACGGAGCATTGCGCCCTTAGGATGATAATAAACAAGGCCAGCCCCGGCCTCTTCATGATAAATGCTAAACAAATCAAGCTCTTTTCCAAGCTTTCGATGGTCTCTTTTTGCCGCCTCTTCCAGTCTTTTAAGATGTGTCTCTAGCTCTTCTTTGGTGTTAAAGGCAGTCCCATAAATTCTCTGAAGCATGGGATTGGTTTCTAATCCCTTCCAATAAGCGCCGGCTGTATGTAAAAGCTTAAAAGCTTTTGCCGCTTTTGTATATTTTACATGAGGCCCTTTACATAAATCGACAAAATCCCCGGTGGTGTAAATAGAAACTTTTTCGTCAGGAATCTCTTTTATAAGTTCAACCTTGTACTTCTCTCCTCTATCTTCAAAAAATTTTACAGCTTCGCTTTTGCACATTTCAGATCTTGAAAATGGGAGGTTTTTTTTAATAATCTCTCTCATTTTACTTTCAATCTTGGCTAAATCTTCCTCAGAAAGTGTAATTCCAGGAATATCAAAGTCATAATAAAATCCTTCTTCTATAGAAGGCCCTATACCAAGCAGGGCATGGGGATACAGCTCTTTTACCGCAGCAGCCATAATGTGAGAAGTAGAATGCCTTAAAATATCCAAATCCATATAAGGAAATTATAACATCAATTATTCATAGTTGAAAGAATGGATATGTTATATGGGACTGGTTGCATAATGATAGTTTTTGCAATTTGCCATCCCCGCAAAAGCGGGGATCCATCTTAACCCCGATTATTATAATCGGGGTTGTTTTGTGAAAAATAGATTACCATTTTCACGGGAATGACCATTACGCAACAGTCCCTATATAGAAACGCCTTTTATTGTAAAGGTTCTGATTGTCGTATCATATTGGAAAGAGACTGTAGAGGTTCCATTAAATGTAAGAACTATCGCTGGTTGAATCTCATTGTCATAAGATGTATTTACAGTTATTGCCCCTATGGGATAATTTGTTGTTTCGGTCAATGGCAATGACAACGACGAAACGGTGAGACTCATTACAGTTGTATTTCCGGCTGCGCCAATTACGTTAGTACGAATCTGCCCATCTAACGATATCTGTTGCAATGTGGAAGTCGCCAAAGACCACATTGTTTCTGCAGTAAAATTATTCACTGAATCTCCGTAAGTTTGAACAATAGTCGAATTGCTCCCTATATAAGTATATGTTCCATACAAATAAACAGTCTTTGTTAGGTTAGAAGCTTGAAGATTTGGAAGCATTGCAAGTTTGACATGTAAATCTATTGACGAATTTATATTTGTTCCCGTAATATGATACCATCCAGATGTTTCCGGAGTCACAATAACTATCATGTTAATATCAGACAAATTAAGCCCGGAAATTTCTCCGCTATTTGCCCATTCCGCGACAGAAGCATAAATATCTTGAGACATGCTGGAGCTTTGCATCGCATACTCTTGAGCAGTATCATCTGCTAAACCGCTAATAACTTCGGCCACCCTGCCACACCCAACTAAAAAAGAAAAAGAAATGACGCCAAGTAAAACAATAAAATATTTATTCATATTACTTATTTAATCGTAATAAAAATATAAATTCTTGCATTTAAAACGATGAACCCCGGTTATTATAATCAGGGTAAAAATCAAGCTGCCTTTTTTCCCTATATGCCAACACCAAAATCCAAGCATCAAGCTGTTTGCAAAAAGCAACTATTTTTGATATAATATATTTTTGCTTTATGCCCAAAAAAAAAGGAACACGTCGTGGTTTTCTGGTTGTAATCTCAGGCCCTTCGGGGGTGGGAAAGTCAACGGTTGTCAGGCGGTTATTTGAGATATTTCCTGAATTAAAAATGTCGATATCCGCAACAACAAGACCTCCAAGACCCATGGAAAAGAACAAGACTGATTATCATTTCTTGAGCGAAGAGGAGTTCTTCAAACAAGCAAAGAATGGCAGTTTTTTAGAATGGGCTCAAGTTCACAAATATTACTACGGAACTCCCATACAATATGTTAAAGAAGAGGTCGAGAAAAACAATATAGTTGTAGCCGAGGTAGACGTACAGGGGGCGGCAAGCATAAAAGAACATATAACACAAGGCAAGCTAAAATGCGCAGGGGTGTTTATCTTTTTGATCCCTCCGTCTGTAGATATTTTGGCCTTTAGACTTAAAAGGCGTAAAACAGAAAAAGCAGAAGTGGTAAATTATCGTTTAAGAGCGGCAATAGCAGAATTACAGGTGATGGAAAAATACGATTACATAGTTGTCAACGACAAAATAGATTCGGCAGCCCAAAAAATTAAAGCTATAATAAATGTTGAAAAAGAGAGAGTTTTATTAAATTAGGCACAGGTTTTAGCATTAAAATTTTAAAAAGAAGGTGTTTGTAAATTGACAAAAGAAAACAAAGAGACAATTGATGTGTTACTTCAAAAAGCAAAAAACAAGTTTTTATTAAGCAATGCCGTGTCAGCAAGGGCAAAACAAATCTCAGAAGGATCGCTACCCTATGTAAATGATTTTGATCCTACAAATCCAATAATTACAGCTATAAGAGAGATTGCAAGGGATAAGATAAAAATAAAACTTATTACAGCAGAATCAAAGAAGCCTTTAGAGATAAAATTATTAGAAGAAAAAGAAGAGACATCTATTTTATCAAAGCTTGCAAAAACAAACAAAAAGAATCCTCCCAAAAAAGAAAAGAAATAACAAAAACTTTTTATGTTTAAAGGTAAAACATTTATAATCGGGGTCGCGGGAGGCATTGCAGCATACAAAACGGTAGAAATAGTTTCAAGCCTGAAAAAATTAGAAGCAGATATTTGGGTTGTGATGACAGAATCCGCAAAAAAGTTTGTATCTCCTTTAACCTTTAGAACCATCTCAAAAAATCCGGTTGTTACAACTTTATTTGATGAGGCTGAATTTATGTCGAAAGTTCCGCATATCGCACTATCCAAAAAAGCCGACCTTGTTTTAATTGCCCCTGCAACTGCAAACATAATAGGGAAAACAGCTCAGGGGATAGCAGATGATGCGTTATCAACAATTGTCATGTCCGCGCTATGTCCTAAAGTAATTGCCCCTGCTATGAATTCAAGAATGTGGGAAAATCCGATAGTTCAGGAAAATTGCTCAAAATTAAAAGCAATCGGCTATCACTTCTGCGGTCCTCAAAAAGGTTTTTTGGCTTGCGGGGATGAGGGAATGGGAAGAATGTCTGAACCAAAAGAAATAGTTGAAAAAGTTCTTGAGCTTTTAACGCAAACAGAGAACAAAGAGACTTACGGAAAAGATCTTAAAGGAAAAAGGGTTCTGGTAACTGCCGGCGGAACACAAGAGTCTATCGACCCTGTAAGATTTATTGGGAACAGATCTTCGGGAAAAATGGGTTATGCTATAGCCTCTGCCGCGGCAGGCCGAGGCGCGGAAGTTACTTTAATATCTGCAAACGCATTACAAGCCCCACCGCAAAATGTAACGTTAATAACAGTAACATCCAGCCAGGAGATGCTTGAAGAGGTAATAAAACATAAAAACAACAGCAATGTAATTATAATGGCAGCCGCAGTAGCAGATTACCAACCTAAAATACAATTCTTCCAAAAATTAAAAAAGAGTGAAGATGAATTTTCCCTTGAACTCAAAAAAACAAAAGATATTCTGGCAGAGCTAGGGAAAAACAAAAACGGAACTTATCTTGTCGGTTTTGCTCTAGAAAGTGACAATGTTATAGAAAATGCAAAAGAAAAACTCTCAAAGAAAAACCTTGATATGATAATTGCCAACGAACCCACAGCTTTCGGTGAAGATCTTTCAGAGATAAGCATCATCAACAAAAACGGCAGAATTGAGCATTTTTGCAAAGCTAAAAAAGAAGATTTAGCTCACAGGATATTAGATAGGATTTTTACCATCTAATCAGCTTTTGTAAGTTTTGCCGTCCAAAGGCTGTTTTGCTTGCCTATAATAAAAAGACAAGAAATAAGCTGTTCTGCTGTTGCCTACACCTATGGCATATTTTAAGGCTAACCCAAAATCATTTTCTCCTTGTTCCTCAGAAAGTAAGCCTCTTATTAATTTAACCCTATCAATATTTTGATCAATCTTGGAAACGGCATTAAAAAGCTTCATCGCATTTGCATACGCATCATCTTTCATTGCTGTCATAAGGTCTTTTTTAATTGAAGCTTCAGGTTGTAGTTGCAATTCACTAAAAAGGTTATTAGCAAAACGATGTGCTAAAGAATCTGATGCAAATGCTGTTTCATCAAAAGCTGTTAACGCTCTCGCAAAAGAATCAACGCTTATCGAAAATTCTTCTTTGATTTTAAGCCCCGCTATTTGACATACTTCACTCAATGAAAAAGAGACACGAAAAAAAGCTGGAAGGGAAGAAAACCGCGCCTCTTCGATAGCAGGGATTACTTCTCTTAGTTCTTTATCACCATTAGGTTTCCAATTGGCTCTAATTGTATCAACCGAAAGACTATCAATTTCAATTCCCCCATTTTTCCAAAAAGATACATACGGCTCATCCCTGAAAAGTGAAAAGTGTTCAAGAGTTGCAGCCTCTCTCTTTGTGGGTATCTCTCTCCAGTTATTTTCATCCATAACCTCCAACAACACCCCCAAAGATTGATAAGTTGAAGGTCTTGTTAAAATTTCTCTAGCTCCCTCCTGTCCCAATTGAAGAGTCTTTCGATTAACACCCCCCTCAGATGGAAAAACTAATGTCTTTTTTAAAGTATTTCCAAACCCTACAATCCTAACAGAACCAAAATTAATATCAGCCATTGGTCAACTCCTCCATTTTAATAATATAGTTGAAATAAACCAATTAAGTTTCGAAACAAAATATTAAAAATTTCACGCTCTTTTAGTGAAAATTATAAAATTTTTCATAAAAAAATATAGCGGTCAAAAACACATATGAGACTGTTGAGCAAGATGGGCTTGTTGCCTAATGATAGTTTTTGCAATTTGTCATCCCCGCGAAAGAGGGGATCCATCTTGTTTACGGCACGGGAATGACCATTACGCAACAGACCCAAGATTGAACCCCATTATGATAACCGGGACAAACTAACTATACGATGAATAATAATATGGAGTATACGCTTCAAACTCGGCAGCACAAGTATCCACCTGTTTAAACTCAGGAGAGATATTCAATTCATTTCTAAGCTTTCTGATCTCTTCCTCTTTCAAATCCCAAAGCTTTGCAAGCTGAATATCGGAAAATCCAAATTGCTTCGCGACACGCAAAATAGTTGCAGAAATTTTTTTGTCTTTATATCCTTCGAGTTTTTTTTCAAAATCAACTATCTCTTTAATATTAGTCAAAAACCATCTGTCTATTTTTGATACGTTAAAAATTTCATCAGTTGTCATTCCCAATTTAAAAGCTTGTTTCAAATGAAAAATCCTGTCAGGAGAAGGAACCTTTAAAATGTTGAAAATCCCCTCCTTATCCAAATTACATTCTATATCCTCCAACCCATGAACTTTAATTTCCAGAGATCTCAACCCTTTTTGCAAAGATTCCTTAAAGGTTCTGCCTATAGACATGGCCTCACCAACAGATTTCATCGCAGTCGTTAAAACAAAAGAGGCTCCAGGAAATTTTTCAAAAGTAAACCTTGGAATTTTTACAACACAGTAATCAATTGTTGGTTCAAAACAGGCCGGAGTCTTTTTTGTAATATCATTTGGAATCTCATCTAAAGTATATCCGATCGCCAACTTTGCGGCTATTTTCGCAATCGGAAAACCGGTCGCCTTGGAAGCAAGCGCGGATGAACGCGAAACCCGAGGGTTCATTTCTATGATAACCATCCTCCCATCCTGAGGATTTATCGCGAATTGAATATTAGAACCACCCGTTTCAACCCCTATTTCACGAATAACAGAAATAGAAGCATCTCTCATATGCTGATATTCTTTGTCAGTCAAAGTTTGAGCGGGAGCTACAGTTATACTATCTCCCGTATGAACTCCCATAGGATCAAAGTTTTCTATTGAGCAGATAATAACTACATTATCATTTAAATCCCTCATTACTTCGAGTTCATACTCTTTCCAGCCAATTATAGATTCTTCAATTAAAATTTCACTGGTCATACTAGCTTCAAGCCCTCTTCCAGCAATTTCTTTTAATTCATCTATGTTATAAGCAACGCCTCCCCCAGTACCTCCAAGCGTAAAACTTGGCCTAATAATAAGAGGAAAACCTATCTCTTCGGCAATTTTTTCAACTTCATCCAGGTTGTGGGCAAAATTACTTCTAGGCAAATCCAGGCCTATTTTTTCCATTGCAGCTTTGAAAAGCTCTCTCTCTTCCGCTTTTTTTATAGCTTCAGGAGTTGCTCCAATCATTTTAACTTTATACTTATCCAAAACACCGTTTTCATAAACAGCGATGGCAATATTAAGAGCGGTCTGCCCTCCAAGCGTAGGTAAAATGGCATCAGGTCTCTCTTTTTCAATAATCTTTTCAACAATTTCAGGAGTAATAGGTTCTATATAAGTTCTATCGGCAAGATCAGGATCGGTCATAATTGTTGCCGGATTACTGTTTACAAGAATAACTTTAAATCCTTCAGATTTTAAAACTTTGCAGGCTTGAACCCCTGAATAATCAAACTCACAAGCCTGACCTATTACTATCGGCCCAGAACCTATAATCAAAATACTTTTTATATCTGTTCTTCTTGGCACAAAATTCCTCCACAAAAACAATAAAAAATGACTTACTTAAAAATGCCTAATGCATTTTTAATTCTTCATTGGCCATTAATCTTATAAAATCATCAAAAAGATATCTGCTGTCATGAGGCCCCGCAGAGGCTTCCGGATGATGCTGAACCGAAAAAACAGGATATTTTTTATGTTTTAATCCCTCTGATGTATCATCGTTTAAATTAATATGCGTTAATTCAACTTCATCCTTGCTTAAACTATCTATATCAACACAAAAACCGTGATTCTGGCATGTTATCTCGATTTTTTTTGTCTGTAAATTTTTTACAGGGTGATTGGCCCCCCTGTGGCCAAACTTTAATTTATAAGTCTTTCCTCCAAGAGCCTGACCAAGCATCTGATGGCCCAGACATATCCCAAAGATAGGAACCTTCCCAATTAAACTTTTTACAGTCTCTATGACATAAGTAACAGCAGAAGGATCCCCTGGCCCGTTAGAAAGCATAATCCCATGAGGATTCATGGAAAGAATTTCATCCGCGGATGTTTTCGCAGGGACAACCGTAACCTGACAGCCGCGGGAGGCAAGTTCGCGCATTATGTTGCGCTTCGCCCCGCAATCAATAAGAACAACTTTATATTTCCCCTCTTTATTCCATTCATAAACTTTTTTACAGGTCACCTCTTTAACAAGATCAATACCTAAAAGGCCTTCATACTCATTTGCTTTTTTCACCAAACTTTTCGAGTCAAGATCGGTTGTCGATATTATCCCTTTCATCGCGCCTGCGTTTCTAATATGCAAAGTCAAAGCTCTGGTGTCGACCCCTTCAATTCCAACAACCTTATGTTTTTTCAGAAAATCATCAAGTGTCATTTGGGATCGCCAATTGCTGGCAATTTCGCTCTTTTCCAAAACAACAAATCCCGCAAGATGAGGTTTTTCCGATTCGACATCTTCATCATTTACTCCATAATTTCCTATAAGAGGATAAGTCATCGTAACAATCTGGCCTTTATAAGAAGGGTCGGTCAATATCTCCTGATAGCCTGTCATAGAAGTATTAAAAACTACTTCCCCGGCGCTCTCACCGTAAGCTCCAAAGGATTTTCCTTCAAATATAGATCCATCTTCTAGGGCTAAAACAGCTTTCATAACAATACTATTTTAACATAATTTAAGAAGAATTCTTCACTAAGAATTTTTTGATGGAATAAAAACAAGAACAAGAATCGCGGCAGAAAGAGCCAATACGGCTCCGTAAGAAAAAGCAATGACGGCCCCAAAATTGTCCCACAAAAGGCCTGCGATTGCGGATGTTGGAAGAGCAACCAACCCTATCGCCATATAATAAGCGCCATAAGCTGAACCGCGCAATTTGGGAGAAACAAAATCTGCCAGCATCGCTCTTGGGGTTGTGTTTGTTATAGCGCTGACAATTCCGTATATCGCAAAAAGCATCCATGCATGTAGAGGGTTGCTCGCAAGAGCAAAACCCAGACACATAATGGCAGAAAGAGCATATCCGCAAAAAAGAACTGTTTTCTTGCCAATCTTATCAGCCAAAGCCCCAAGCGGTTGCGAAAGGAATCCGTAAACGAGATTGTACATAAGATAAATAATTGGTATTAGGGTAACAATAACGCCTAAACTTGAAGCGCGAAGAATAAAAATCGCATAACTAAAATTAGAGAATTCAAAAATCGCAGATACAAATATAAAAGTCTTAAAACTCAAATCAAATGATTTCCATGAAATTAAAGAGATTTCTTTATCATCAGTCTGTTTTTTTACTTCTTTAACCATAAACAAAACAGACAAAACGCCCAAAATTCCCGGAATTATAGAAAGCCAAAAGATTGTCCTGTATTGATGTAAAACATCTAAATGGGTATATTTTCCAAGCAAAAATAGCAATGCTGACGCCAGGAACGTTCCGATAACAGCGCCAAAAGTATCCATTCCACGCTGAAAGCCAAAAGATTTTCCTCTTTCATGCTCTTCTACAGAATCGGCAATCAAGGCATCGCGAGGAGCATTGCGGACCCCTTTCCCGACTCTATCAATAAATCTGACGAATAAAACCTGATGCCAAACATTTGCAAGAGCAATGAAAGGCTTAAAAACAGTTGATAATGCGTATCCAAAAACGACTAACCCTTTACGAGCTCCCAATTTATCAGAAAGCCATCCGGAGATTATCTTAAACAAGCTGGCAGTAGTTTCGGAAATCCCTTCGATCAGCCCCACCACAGCACGCGAAGCTCCAAGGACGGTTAAAAACAACGGCAAAAGAGACATTATCATTTCAGAAGAAATATCAGTAAAAAGGCTGGTCATCGCAAGCCAGAAAACATTTTTTTTAGTTTCTTTATTGTCCATAAGAAAAGCGTCAAATTTCAATGATATATTTTTCTTTAATCTTAGCTGCTACTTGTTTGAAGGCATTAACCGCATGATCTTGAATAAAATCATATATCTCATTAGCATTCAGCTCTGAATACACATGAGAAGTTTTATTGCGAGCGTCAATAATATCCAAAAACAACTGCTCGTTCTCGATTAATCCAAGTTGAAAAGCCGCTTGAAAAGAACTTTTAGGGCTAAAAGCTTCGAGTTTTTCAACAGTCGCGATTCTTTTAAACATCTTCCATAAAAGTTCATAAGTAAATTCAAATCTTTTTATGGTAGCGTCACGTTTAACTTCCGACTTTTCAGCTGTTTGCGTAAGTTCCGTCAGACGCCCAAACGCTTTTTCAAATTGTCCAAATATATTTTCGATTTCGGTGTTTCGTGCCATATTATTATCCTCCTCAAAGCACTTTCTAAAAAGAGCTTATCATTAACTGTATTAAAGTCAATTAGATCAATATGTCTAAGAGTCCTAACCTTTTCCGCTATTTCATCTTTTATTTTAACAAGAATACTATTGTCAACCTTATCATCACAAAGTAGTCCAACATCTATGTCTGACGCGCTAAATTCCTCTTTGCTTACTTGAGAGCCAAAAAGAAAGATAAAAACATTTTTTTGTGGCAGGTAGTTTAAAATAACGCGCAAAACAATCACTTTAACATCCGACAAGATTTTTTCTGAAGCTGGGTTAACCATATGTTTATTTTAGCAGAAAATTGTGTTGGTATCACTAGATTATCAAATGAAGCTTTAGATTCTTTTCATAATCTCGTTTAACCCCGATTATTCATAGACGAACAGAATTCTAGCAGAGTGTTGAAAATTTTCCCAAGTATAAACCCCGATTTCCTAATCGGGGTGAATAATCGGGGTTAACAGTATATTGAAAAATTATAGCATAAAAGAACAATTACTTTCTCCCAAACATTTTCTCTAAATCATCTTTTGTGATCCTAACTATCGTAGGTCTGCCATGGGGACAGGTAAGAGGATTTTCTGTTTTATAAAGATCTTTTATCAGTCTGTTTATCTCCTCTTGGTTTAATTTATCCCCGGCCTTAATGGCTCCTCGGCAAGCCATTATTTTGTTTAAGCGATCACGTTGTTTTTCAGGTTGAGTTTTATGCTCGCCGGTCTTAAATTCTGAAATTAAGTCCGTAAAAAGTTCTTTGGAGTTTATATTGCTCAAAACAGCAGGGATTGACCGAATAATATAAGTATTTTTTCCAAAACATTCTATTTGAAATCCCAATTGTTTTAATATCCCAAGATTTTCCTCGAAGACAGAAGCATCCAAGGCATTAAATTCATAGGTTTCCGGAATTAACAAATCTTGAGAAACAACTGTCTCCCCTTCATGAATTTTATTCAGATTATCAAAAAGTATCCTCTCATGAGCAGCATGCTGGTCAAGGATCACAAGCTCTTCTCCGTCAGTACAAATCAGATAAGTATTAAGATGTTGATATAAAGGGATCAACATCTGGATATCTGATACCACAAACTCGGGATTTCCACTTTGCACGTCAAACAACATGTCCGCAATCTTTGGTCGCCACCCATCTCCCTGTAAAGTCTGTAGTCCGTAGTCTGTGGCCTGTAATCCATATCCTGTGGTTTGTAGTCTGTGGTCTGTAGTCG
The DNA here is from genome assembly GCA_001771505.1 of candidate division WOR-1 bacterium RIFOXYB2_FULL_36_35. Lineage (NCBI taxonomy): Bacteria > Bacillati > candidate division WOR-1 bacterium RIFOXYB2_FULL_36_35. The sequence goes on along the minus strand of MEUA01000033.1, from coordinate 24,620 downwards.
TCACAGGATAACAAGACAAAGCTTTTTGAACTGCTAAATTGACCTTATCAGAAACTTCTTTTGTCTTTAAAAATTTAACCTCTCTTTTTGTCGGGTGGACATTTACATCAACTTCATTTAGAGGGAGAGTCATAAATAAAACAGCAATGGGATAACGATTCCCAGGGATCAAGTTGCTGTAAGCATTTTCTAACGCTTTTGAAATTGTAAAATTCTTCACTATTCTTCCATTTACAAAAAAAACCTCAAAATTCCTGTCTAAACGGCTTATTGTCGGCTTTGAAACATAGCCATTTACCCCAAAGCTTTCGGCATGGGAAAGGTAAACAGCCAACAACTCTTGGGCAATAGAAAGACCGAAAACCGTATAAATAGCGTCAAGAAGCTTTCCATTTCCAATAGATGAAAGGAGTTCCTTTCCATCCGAGATCAACTTAAAAGAAACAGACGGATTCCCCAAAATAAAATTGGAGACCACAGTTTGAATATGGTTCATTTCCGTATATTTACTTTTTAAAAATTTAAGCCTTACAGGAGTATTATAAAAAAGATCCTTTACAATCGCAGTTAATCCCTTGCCGTTTGGATTTTGTTCAATCGCAAAATGAGAAACACTGTCAATGGAAGGGAGAGCCTCTCCTCGGAAGCCCAAGGTTTTGATATTAAAAAGATCATCTGATGATGAGATCTTACTTGTAGAATGCCTTTGTAGAGCAAGTTCAATCTCCTTCTCTGTCATCCCTGCTCCATTATCTGTTACTCTAATGAGTTTTTTGCCAAATTCCTGAATTTCTATTTCAATTTTTGTTGCTCCCGCATCTATTGAGTTTTCAATAAGCTCTTTTACGACAGATGAGGGGCGTTCAATTACTTCGCCAGCAGCAATCTTGTTTATCAAATCTGAGGAAAGAATCTGTATCTTGTTGTTCATATGACAATTCTAGCAATTATAAAAAAACTTGCAATTCAAAAGGATTTTTAACGATAAAAAACTATATGGTAATCAATGTTGATTTCCCTGTATTGTTATTTGTCCCGATCCGATCGGGATGTCATAGAATCCAAGGAGATATGGTTAAAATATCATGCAAATAATATTAGGTAAAAAATCTTATGAAGAACTCCACAAGTTTGTGAAAAGATCTTTTCCTGATGTTCCAGGAAACAGAAATTCAACTCCTGGGGATTTTTTGTTTAGAGCTACTTCAGCTCAAAGATTATTTGTGGCAAACACACCATATGTCTTAAATCGTTCCCAGAAAGAAGGGGAAAGTGATTTACACTTGTTATGCAAATCACCGCTATTACTGCCCAACAAAGAGGCAGGATGGTTTTTTGACCATAGAGGCAACTGGTATCATGTATCAGCAAAAAAGGGGAATAAAAATGCAACTGTCTATCTTATTCCTGCCCAACGACTGGAAACTTTAGAAATAACCTTCTATCATATACATCCCTCATCTACACTCTTTAGTGATGCAACTAGCTTGGCCGTAAGGATGCTGAAAAAACAACCCATTATTGTAAGTGGAGTTTATACCCCAAAACCAACAACCCCCCAACAAATTGCAAATGCTATGTTTGACTTATTAATAAAAGAAAAAATGCTCTCAAGCTTTTTCCTCTTTTTTGGAAGATATCATCTTGCGTTTCCATCTCCAGATGACATTGAAACTCTAACAAAATTAAAAACAGAAGAGACTTCTCCTAACATTAAAACAAATTTTAAAATCGTCTCTTCTTTCGGCGCCACAGAAGTTACAACAGAAGAAGGATTACAATTCACGAAAGCGCTTTCACAAAAAATCACAGTTACAACCGCAAGCTTTATAAGTTCCGAATTCGCCTGCTTAATACCTAAAAAAACTACTCGAGAACTAATTGAACTCCTGTTTGACGAATTCAACAGTAAAATGGAAGGCGCGGTAACATTAAAATTTCATCCGATAGATTAGTTCCTACACTCGGATTATTCACCCCCACCAAGAAAGTTTCTTTGTCTCACCTCAACGCCGCCAAAAACCGATCAAAGATGGTGTATAAATAGTTGTGTAAATTGTCATTCTGACGAAAGTCAGAATCCATTTCTCTAGTAAAACATAGATTCCTGCTTCCGCAGGAATGACATAAATAGAATTTACACAACATTCTTGACACTATCCGATCAAAAAAATCATCTATTACAACTTATTTTATGGTAGAATTAGAAAGATGGAAAACATAGAAAAAAAGTAATTTAACAAATGAAAACCGCAATAATCGGAAATTCGCAGTCAGGAAAAGAAGAGCTTTTTAGTTTAATAACGGGAATCAGCCTCCCTCAAATCACTGAAAAACCGCTTGAGCCCCATATTGGAGCATGTAATGTTAAAGATCCGAGAATTACCAAACTTGTTCAAATGTACAACCCCAAAAAGACAACTTATGTAAAAATTGAATACCTGCTACTCCCCAACCTTGACATGGAAGGTCCCACAAAAAAACTTATAATGGACAATCTGAAAAATGCCGACGAGATATGCTTTGTCGTAAAAGAGGTATCGGCAAAAAACGAGATTCCAAACTTTTTGGCAGATCTTTTAATTGCCGATCTTGTTCTAGCGGAAAAAAGGATTGAGACTATGGCAAAAGATAAGTCAACTAAATTCGCAACAACTAGAGAAAAAGAAAAAGAGCTTATGGACAAATGCAAAAAGCTTCTTGATGAGGAAAAACATATAAAAACCCTTAACTGGTCAGAAGAAGAAATGAAACTTTTAAAAACTTATCAGTTTTATACCTTAAAACCGATTTTTATAGCGCTAAATGTTTCCGAAGATAAAATCAAAGATGATGCTCTTTGCAAAGAAATAACATCATCTTTTAATATCCCCGCAATTCCATTAAGTGTCGTAATCGAAAAAGAAATTGCCGATCTTCCTGAAAGCGATCAACAGGAATTTATGAAAGAGCTTGGGATTGATGAGCCAGCTGTAAACAAAATGAATAGGTTAACATATGAAGGACTTGGACTTATTTCTTACTTCACTGTAGGAGAAGATGAAGTGCGGGCATGGACGGTAAGGCGCGGGGCTTTGGCGCCGGAGGCAGGGGCCGCTATTCATACAGATATTCAAAAGGGGTTCGTAAAAGCCGAAATGTTTAAATACAACGATCTTACAGAAGCAGGCTCTGAAACAAAGCTAAAAGAGCTCGGCAAATTTCATCTTAAAGGGAGAGATTATTTAGTCGAAGACGGGGATATTTTGAGTTTTAGATTCAATGTGTAGGAGGGATTAGTTTCGAATTTTCTTAAAAATCTACATCACGAAATTCTCCTGAAGGCCCTATCTCAAATTTACACAAAAAATAAAACAATGGAAAACATCTGTAAAATATAGGGTTCATCCCTTACCGTAAACGCCATCAATCTTATCCAAAAACTCCTGTGGAATTCTCATTGGCCTTAGATTTTTTACGTCCATCGCAAATAAAGTAGTCCTCGCGGTAACAAGTAGCTGATTTCCCCTAAAACATTTCTGCAAAAATACAATTCTTGCTCCAGTTGTCTTTTCAACTTCCGTTTCAATTACAATTTCGTCATCATAAAAAGCCGGCGAATTATAATTGCAATCCACATGCTCGACTGCAAACAAGGTTCCTCTCTGCTCATATTCCTTAAGGGAAAACCCGAGGTTGCGAATATACTCTGTCCTCCCCTGTTCAAAAAATCCCAAATAATTAGCGTAATAGACAACCCCACCCGCGTCTGTATCTTTATAAACAATTCTTACAGTCATTTGGTGTTTCATGCTCTACATTATATAATGAAATTATGCAGTTTGAAATAATAGATATTGATAAAAAAGGGGGAGGAGTAAGCCATGAAGGAATAATCTTCCGTTTTGCTTACCCCGGAGATACGATAGAAGGCTATATTGTAAGCAAAAGAAAAAAGCTTGGCAGAATAGAAAAAGTCGTCAAGGAATCTCCTCTTCGCCATAAAGCCCCATGTAAATATGCAGGAGAATGCGGGGGTTGCGCTTGGCAACAGATGAGATATGATGAACAGCTTAAAATAAAAGAAGCCAAAATAAAAGGACTTTTTGGTTTTTGCGAACCTATAATCCCCGCCCCCCAAGAATTTTTCTACAGGAACAGGATGGACTTTGCATTCGGTCCTGATTTTTTAATCGGACTAAAAGATGATAAAAACAAAACTTTAGACATAGAAAAATGCTGGCTTCTATCTGAAGAGAGCAATGAAATTGTAAACCGCTTGAGAAAATTTGTAAAATCAAGAGATTTAAAAAGCTATCCCGAAGGAATAATGAGGCACGTTGTTATCCGTGAAGGGAAAAATATAAAAAATACCGTCATTAACATTTTAACTTCTGATAAGGGTGAATTTCCTCTTGAAGAATTGTGGGAAGAATTAAAAGATATCATACAAGGCATCACATGGAGCCACAACCTCTCCCCTGCCGACAGGTCTTATGGTGAAATACAAAAAAGCATCGGACAGGACTATCTTTTGGAATCATTAAACGGAATAAAGTTTAAAATTCCAGTCCAATCATTCTTTCAAACCAACACAAGACAGGCGGAAAAGCTAATTCAAATAATAATAGAATTTGCAAATTTAAAAGGAGATGAAAAAGTTTTTGATCTATATTCAGGGACAGGAAGCATCGGTCTTTCTCTGGCCGATAAAGCAAAAGAGGTTGCAGGAATAGAAGAAAATGAGGCGGCAGCAAAGCTCTCTTTGGAAAATGCAAAACTAAACGATATAGAGAATTTCTCTGCAATAGCAGGGAGGATTGAAGATATTATAAAAAGCCTCGATTTAAAATCCGACAAGATAATTTTAGATCCTCCAAGGCCAGGCATTCACAAAAAAGTACTACAAAAGATTGTCGAAGCAAAACCAAAAGAGATAGTTTATGTCTCCTGCAATCCTTACACTCAGAGAGAAGATATTAATCTGCTTTCAGAAGGTGGATATCATATCGAAAAAACTCAGCCGATCGACATGTTCCCCCATACGCCGCACATTGAGAATGTGGTTTTGCTGAGAAATTCAGCCCCTTGACATTCGTCTAATATTCGTCTAATATTCGTCTAATGTTTAAGCCGAAATATAGTATTACGCAAAAATTGCTGGCCAACATAAAAAAGATTGCCTGCCTTACGGCAACTGCAAATCTTAAAAAGCCTTCAAAATTAGTTTTGGTTCAAATGGAAAGAAGCGCGCGTGAAATATCCTCTTATTCCTCAACAAGTATTGAGGGAAATCCACTCCCCTTGACGGAAGTTAAAAAAATATTAAAATCTGTCCCCAAGAATATAAGAGACAGTGAAAAAGAAGTTTTAAATTATAATAATGCCCTTGAAAAACTAAATGAGGAGCTTACAAGAAAAAACGCGGTTTTTAATTTAAAGCTCATCCTTAGCATCCAAAAAGAAATAACTATCGGCTTAATTGAAAAACACAGATGCGGCAGGCTAAGGGTTGAGCCTGTTTTTGTAAATGATCCAAGGCTCAAGCGGCCAATATATCTCCCTCCGGATCAGCAAGATGTAAGAAAACTTATAAATGGTTTAATTTTATTTGTATCAAAAAACAGAGGCTTTATTGATCCTTTAATTCTTGCCGGCATATTTCACAAGCAATTTGTAATAATTCATCCATTTATAGATGGGAATGGCAGGACATCGAGGCTTGCTACAAAAGCCCTTCTCGCAGATATGGGGCTTAACACTTTTAATTTATTCAGCTTTGAAAATTATTACAATAAAAATGTTTCAAAATATTTTGAAAAAGTAGGCGTTTTTGGCAATTACTATGACATAAAAGACAAAATAGATTTTACGGAATGGCTTGAATATTTTACAGACGGGATAATAGATGAGCTTTTAAGGGTTGGCAAAGAGTTGGAAATAGCGATAAAAACTCCTGATATAAAGCTGCCAGAACACTTAATAAAACTATTAAACTATATAGAAGAAAACGGAAGTATCACAAATAAAGAATATTCTAAAGCAACAAAAAGATCAAAAGCATCACGCAATATAGATTTTGCCAAACTCATAAAAATGGAGCTTATTGCAAAGTTTGGCAAAGGAAAGAATACTTATTATAAAATCAAACATCCAATACCCTAATGATTGAATTTTAGACACACAAATTAGAGGGTTGACTTATCTGCCCAATCAAAATAATCCTTGCTTCCGCAGGTTATCGGCATTGCTATAATCTCAGGCATCTCATAAGAATGCATCTCTTTTATAGCTGCTTCGACTTTTTGATACAGATCTCCCCTCGTCTTGATTACACATATCCACTCTTTTGTCTCTTCCAGTTTACTTTTCCATTCGTATATACTCGAAATCGGGCCTAAAATCTGAACGCATGCAGCAAGTTTGTCATTAACAAGTTTTCTCCCTATTTTTCTTCCCTCTTTCCTATGCTTGACAGTTGTTAATACTTGTATATAATGTGTCATATAAAATTCCCCCAAGAGAATTCTCTTATAATTTTAACCCCGATTAGGATAATCGGGGTTAATTGTAGCAACGTTTTAAAAAGTTTACCACAGAAATATTTTTCATCATAAATTAAGCTGAAATTTATGAAAAAAAATTTCGATATATATGTGAAAGGAGCAAAAAATGGCAGTAACAACAAATCAAAACAACCCTAGCGAAGCCAAAGATATTTGCACCTTACGCAGAAAAGGGAAAACAGAGACATTTGCACAAGCAATTTTTGGCGTTAAAGCATTTAACAAAAGCACGGCAGATGCTCCCGGAAAATTTGTAGACATCCTATCAAAAAAATTTGAAGCAAGCCCAATAGAAACAGGAAAACAAATCAACAGAGCTGTTTAGCAAAAGAGAGGATGATAAAAATGGAAAATCAATCAAAAGCCATAATGTATATCAGTAATCACCTAATCACAGATTATGTTCAACAACTAACAAAGGTCAAATTCGGAAAGATTGTTTTATTCCCAACATTCCCAATTACAGGAGCTCCAAACATATCAATGCCAGTCTACTTTGCTGAAATACTCAATTTAGATGTTGTAAGCGATTTAATTGTCAGGAATAAAAACTAAGTTTATGATATTTACTCCCTATGAGCCGCAAGTAGGAGCACATTCTATCTCTTTAAGGGCTAAAGCAAAACCTGTCAGCCCTCAACTAAGATTCAAACGCGTAGAAAAAGATCTCCCAACAAGAACTATAAGCTTGATAATAAAATCAAGATCAGAAGAACTCCCCATGAAAGAGGCTTTAGCATCTATTTTTGATAACATTAAATCCTTTGGAGAAATAGAATCAATAACCCCTGCCAAACCAAAAAGAAAAAGGACGATAACGTTAAGGTTGACTTGCAAAGCAAATGATCTAGAAATAGGAAGATTACTTAAAGCATTAGCAGATAGAATAGATGGCATAAGCCCTAAAAAATCCAATTGGGGCATCGTAATCAAATCCGTAGAAGTAGAAACACCTTTTGCTAAACCTCTTTTAGCTGAACCGCAACTCCCCAAAGAAGAACCTCCGCCTCCAACACCTACCCCTCCCTTATTTTGTTTTGGAGGAAACCTCCATTATGGGCAACCAACTTAACCCCACCCCAACTTATCACGTAAAAGCTGCCAAATATCATACTTTTTAAAACGGATAAAACTTGTTTTTTCTTTGGAAACACCAATTTTGACAACATCATCGGAAGTTAATGATAAAGTCTGCTGCCCATCAACAGTCAACAAAACATCTTTTCCTTTTACAATTTTAATTGTAATGTCATCTTCCAGAACAATTGAACGATCAGTCGCTCTGTGGGGACAAATAGGCGATAAAATATAAGACTTCGAATGAATGGGCAAAATCGGACCATTAACCGCAAAGTTGTAAGCTGTTGACCCTGTCGGAGTGGAAGCGATAACTCCATCTGCAGCATAATCACCCAACTTTTCCTCACCCAGAAAAGCCTTAAGTTTTATAATGCGCGCAATATCATTTTTGCAAACAACAGCATCATTTAAAGCGACAAGCTCTTTAAAGATTTTATTTTTTCTAACAACTTGAACCCTTAACATTAATCTAGAATCTATCTGATATTTTTTATTTTTAATACTTTCCAACGCACAAGGAAGTTCTTCCAAGGAAGACGAAGTTAAAAGACCAAGCCCTCCCAAATGAACTGCTAACAATGGAATATTTTGCCCTGAAATAATATGAGCCGCGCGTAAAACAGTTCCATCACCGCCTAAAGTTATTATAAAATCGGCCTTTTTGGGGTCAGCAACAAATTGAAACACAGAAGGAAGCTCTCGTGCAAGCTGCTTCGCAGTTCCCGCAATTAATTTATCTTCTTTTTTATAAACAATACTCACTTTTTTCATAAAATCAAAACAATCCCATCTGTATTAATAATACAACAATAACGCTAATAACAGCAATAATAAATACCCCCACGAAAACCATAAACAAAATCTCTTTTTCAGATTTTGGGAATTTGAATTTTATTTCATGAAGTTCTCCAGCATTTAAATCTAAAAACAAAATTTCAAGGCCGGGAAAAAGCTTTGAAAACTCAACCAACTTCCTACGCATAGCAGATTCCACAGGATCAATTCCTATTTCATTTACGACCTTTACAACATAACGCTTTCTCTCTCTTTCAACTATAAAATCAGCTCTCTCACTCCCCAAATGTCCCTTGCCGTCCACATAAATTACAACAGACGATTGTCTCCCTTTTTCTATAATTTGAAATCCTCTCTTTTCAAGGAAAGATTCGGCTTCTTTAGAGTTGTAATCTATCTGTGAAAGAGAATTTTTTTTAGATAAGAATTTATATGCTAAGTAGAAGCCTACTAAGCCCAAACACATCCCTAGCCCTAAAATAATCAGGTAGTTGTTCATTTTCTTTCCTAAGGATACTAAACCTTTATGGGCATTTTAGTCTTTATGCATTCCGCAAAAATTCCGCAGCTTTTTCCGGTATAACAGTATTTATATAAATACCGGATCCGAGTTCAAATCCGGCAAGCGCCGTAATCCTCGGCAAAATTTGAATATGCCAATGATAGTATTCAAGCTCCTTCTCGTGGCACGGAGAAGAATGAATCACATAATTATAATCGGGATCTTTTAGTGACTTATAAAGTGTGGAAAGGATTGTCTTTGCAATATATGCCAGTTCTTTTGTTTCATCTGCGGTTATAAACTGAAAGGAAGAACTGTGTTTTTTAGGAATTATTAAAGTCTCAAAGGGAGAACGTGACGCAAAAGGCTCAAAGGCAACAAAATTGTCCGTCTCTAAAACCATCCGCTCTTTGGCTGCAAGTTCTTTTTGGATCATCATACAGTAAACACATTCGCCGTTGTCGTCAAAAAACCTCATCGCCTCTTCAAGTTTGTGGCGCAAATGCTGGGGAGTTACAGGACTTGCTATAATCTGCGAATGTGGATGTCTGACAGATGTCCCCGCTGCCTGTCCATGGTTTTTAAATATCATTACGAGCTCAAATTTTGGATCTTTGCACAAAGCCAAATATCTTTCACGATAAACCAAAAAAACCTCTTCAACCTGTTTCTGCTCCATTGTAGCAATTGTAAAATCGTGTTTCGGATGCTCGATCAAAACTTCGTGGTCACCGACCCCATCCATACGACGGAAAAAATGATCTATTTTTTCTCTTTTGGGTAAACCATCACGAACAAGAGCCGCAAATTTATTCGGAATAACCCTAATCCACCAGCCAGGAGAATTTGGAGCTGTTCCATACGCACGATAAGCAAATATTTCAGGGGGTGTCTCACCCTCATGTCCTTCACAAAATGGACATTTTTCTATCTGCCCGGGAGTTTCTGTTTCAGGCGGTTTTTGGGGAAAATCTTCGGGGCGTCTGGCCCGCTCGGTCGCAATTATAACCCACTCTTTTGTTGCTGGATTTTGTCTGAGTTCCGGCATAGGAATATTCTAGCATATCTCTTCCAAATGTGTTAAAATTTTAAATCCAATGAAGTTTTTTATCTCCGTTTTAATGCTTCTTTTTTGTTTAACCTTGATCGCAGAAGCGCAGACAGAACAAGACCTGGCGCAAGGGTTTGAGCTTTTAAATAAAGAGAATCCAAAGGAGGCTTTATATTTCTTCTTTAAGGCGGAAACCAGCACTGAAGAATCTTTTGCTCCCTTAAAACCTTATTCCCTCTTTGGCCTAGCGCAGGCATATTACCAGAATAAAGAATATGATAGTGCCGCTTTTGAATTTGCCGATTTTATTCAAAAATACAAAGAGAGCCTTCTTTTTGAAGACGCAAACTACTATCTTGCAGAGAGTTACTTTAAAGGGAATAGGGACGATTATGCGTTAACCCAGACAAAAAATTACATCGATTTGTTTCCCAATGGCTCATGGGGTAGCAGGATGTTTTTTATAAGGGGAGAAATTTTTAAGGGAAAAAAAGATTGGCAAAACGCTTATGCCGCTTTTAATAGCGCGGACCTTTACTATCCTCTAAGTTATTCGGCAAAATTGGCTCGCGAAGAGATGAAAACTCTTTCGGAAAAAGACAAAAATTTAAACTTCAAAGCTTCTCCGGAAGAACTTTATTTAAAAGGGATGTCTTTTTATAAGCAGAAAGATTATGAAAGCGCCGCAAAGCTTTTTAGCAGACTTGCAAAAGACTACCCAAAACATGCTTACACTAAAAAAGCTCTAATAAAACTTGGAGAGATAGAAAGTACATCAGACAAAATCGTCTCTTCCACGGAACAATATTATCCGGATATCCTAGACTCCTCACAAGCATGGCAACTGTACAAACTTGGAAGGAAATACGGTCAAAAAAGAGAATATGCCAAAGCGATAAGCCTGCTCAAAAAATCAATTGATAACTATCCAAACAGCAAGTATAAAGACAGATCATTATATTACCTTGGCATGTATTGCGAAAAATATGACAGTCCAAAGTCTGCTCTAGATTATTATTTAAAACTGATTATAAATCATCCAAACAGTTATTATGTTGACGGCGCGATTTTGAGGGCAGGACATATTTATTACGAAATGGGAGACTATGAAAAATCCTACCTGGTTTATTCCCAGGCAAAAAATCATCCTGTAGGGAGTGAAACTCCACAATGTTTGTTCTGGTGGGGAAAGTTGGCAGAAAAACTCGGTCACCCAAAAGACGCTGCGGGAATTTATTACTATCTGGCACAAAGGTTTGATCATACATACCAGGCGTACAGAGCAAAAGAAAAATTAACCGAACTTGGATACAAATCCCCTGAATCTTCATTTAATAAAGAGAAAAACGGGAAAGAGAAAATTTTAACCGATGAAGATATCGAAGAAGACGAACTTACAGAAATTATGGACAACTGGCAGGAAAGGAATAATCATCTTTTGGGTGAGAAGGAGATCTCCGATTCCATACAAAGATACAAAATGCTGATAGACGCTGGACTTACAAAGTTTGCGGCACAAGAGGCAAAATATATTTTATCTCACACGGACGGGCTTGAAAAAGAGTCGGCACAATACAGTCTTGCAAAAATAATGCAAAAATCAGGGGAGGTTTCAACCCCTTTGAAATATGTGGAAAAAAGAGTTTCAAACGCCATTTTGGCTGGAAATGCTGACAGTTTGTCCGAAGATATTTGGCAAATCGCATATCCAAAAGGTTTTTGGGAAAAAGTGGTAGCATCATCAAACAAGTATGGTGTAGACCCATATCTTACCCTTGCTGTGATAAGAGAAGAGAGCAGATTTAACCCAAAAGCATTGTCAAGTTCCAGGGCCCATGGACTTATGCAAATAATTCCTTCAACAGGGAATATAATTGCAAAACAGCTTGAAATAAGCCCTTTTTCTCGAGGAAAAATGTATGAAACGGGACTTAATATAGAAATGGGAACCTATTATTTGTCAAACTTAATTAAACGATTTGATGGAAATCTCTCTTTGGCTTTGGCAGGATATAATGGTGGCCCTGCGAGGGTAAAAAAATGGATAAATGAATGGTATGGCGGAGATATGGGAAAGTTAGACATTGACGAATTTGTGCAAAAAATACCTATCCGTGAAACACGCTATTATGTCCAAAAAGTAATGGGAAGCTATTATCAATACAAGAGGATTTATGACTGAAGAAGCAAGAATTGTATCTTTAGATAAAAGAGAAGAAGACTTAGACAAAAGCTCAATCCGTCCCAAAAGGCTCGATTCTTTTATCGGACAAAAGAAGCTTAAAGAAAACCTCACAATCGCAATTTCGGCAGCTAAAAACAGGGGTGAGCATTTGGAGCATACTCTATTTTATGGCCCGCCGGGGCTTGGGAAAACAACACTCGCCCATATCATCTCGCAAGAGATGGGAGTTGAAATCAAAGTGACATCAGGGCCTGCGATTGAGCGCGCAGGAGACCTGGCTGCGATTTTAACCAATCTTAAAGAATTTGATATCTTATTTATAGATGAAATCCACAGATTAAACAAGGTTGTGGAGGAAGTCTTGTATCCGGCTATGGAAGATTTTGCACTTGATATTGTCATTGGTAAAGGCCCAAGCGCAAGGAGCATACGACTTGAACTTCCAAAATTTACTCTGATTGGGGCTACAACAAGAGCTGGACTTTTATCCTCTCCTCTTCGTGACAGGTTTGGAATGTTAGGAAGACTTGAATTTTACAAGTCATCAGAACTTGAAAAGATAATTATGCGCGCGGCAAAGGTTTTGGAAATCCAAATACAACCTGATGGCGCAAAAGAGATTGCAAGGAGGGCTAGAGGAACTCCTCGCATCGCAAATAGGCTGTTGCGCCGCGTCCGTGACTTTGCGCAGGTTAAGGCGGACGGAATAATAACGATAAATATTGCTCATGAGGCCCTAGACAGTCTTGGAATAGACAATCTGGGGCTAGACAGTATAGATAGAAAACTTTTGCAAACAATTATAGAAAAATATGAAGGGGGGCCAGTCGGAGTTTCAACCCTTGCCGCCTCAATAGCCGAGGAGACAGATACAATAGAAGACATTTACGAACCGTACTTAATGCAGATAGGTTTTATTAACAGAACTCCAAGGGGCAGAGTTGCCACAGCCCTAGCATATGAGCATTTAGGTCTTGTTGCGAAAAAAGAGCTTTTTACTGCGGAAAAATTATTTTAAAGGAGCTTTTTATGGAAAATATAGACATTACCATTATTGTAATAATAGTTTTTATATTCAATTTAATTACAGTCCCTTTGATTTTGTTTCTGTTATACAAAAAAATATTTAAACCGGCTTTAGTTCAAATTCAGCCTATAGAAAATTTATCTCCGGAAGGGCTGCAGATTCCTATAATTGGAGCTTATACCGGAATTAAAGATATCCCTTATTGGGCAATAGCGCGCAACACTTTCAATCCTTTTTTAAAAATATTTCCCGACAAAATAGAATACAGGGTTATCCTTAAACACAAAAAAAACCTTGATCAGATAGAGAGCATCGACTGTTATGAATTAATTGGAATAAAAAATATAAGATTTAATTTCGCCGATTCCCCATTTTCTTTTTCCGCTAATTTACTAAATGTCGAGAACCTAAAAAAAGTCCTGCAATATTTCAAGAACAACGGCATTAAATTGTCAGACAAAGCTGAAAAATATTTAAATAAACCCCAATTATCATAATCGGGGTAAAGTTGTAGCCTAATCCGTCAAAACTATATGCCCCGAACCATTCAAAACACGGTTCATATCAGCAACAAGCTTGCTTAAATAAGTATTTATTTTTTCTCCATACAGCTCTGCCACAGTAGCTGAGAAACTTCCATAAGAATCTCTTTTTACAGCATGCTCACATGTAGCCTTATCATAAACCACATTCGTAATTTCTGCGTCTGAAACAGCTTTAAGAAGTTTTATTTTTTCTCTATCATGTAAAGATGTGACATTAATCCCGTTGCTTATAAAAAATGCAAGCAGGTCAACAACAAACCGACCCCTTTGATGAGCATGAGGTTCCACACTTAAATGTCTGGAATAATCATCACTATAAAACACTCTCAACCAGGGACGAGGACAAGTTTGAAAGTAATCCCTAAGAAAGTTTCTATCATTACTGGAAAAACGTTCTTTATAAAGACAAGACAAAATATTATAATCTGAAACATTTCTACTTAAAGCCAATATACTTCTTGTTTCAAGTAAAAGTGTTTGGGCTTTTACCCCTGTTTTATACTCTCCACACCATAATTTCGGAGTAATATTTCGACTAGAAATTTTTATGCTTTCATAGCGCCCTCTATAAAGAATACCAAGCACTGATGCATAACCCGAAACTCTCCCTGCTGTAGCCCCTCCTGCTCGTACTAATGTCATTATATCCATCTCCTTTTTTATTCTTTATCCTTTATCCTTCCACCTCCACAAAAATTTCAGCTATTTTTCCCCTCAACTTAATGATAAAATTATATAAACCCCGATTATTCACCCCGTAAGTAATGTTTGACAATTTGTTAGTTATTGATTCTGGGGTGAATAATCGGGGTAAAGGTTTCGAGTTTTCATTTTTTGATTTTCTTGATCCCTCAACACATCGAAGCCTTGAACCTTAATATAATATGAAAAAACGATTATTAATTACTAAAAAAATAAAAGAAAAACCCTATAAAACCTTATTAAATTCAATAGACTCTCTCTTAAAAAGAGCCAGAAGTCATGTTTTCCGTCAAATAAATACTTTTTTAGTAAAAACTTATTGGGAAATAGGAGAGCATATCGTAACTTATGAGCAAAAAACCAACGAAAAAGCAGATTATGGCTCACAATTATTAGATAAAATATCCTACGATTTAAGAAAAAATCATGGCAAAGGTTTTAGCAGATCTAATGTATTTAATTTTAGAAGATTTTATCTTGCATATCCAAAAATCCAGTCAATGCCTGGATTTTTGTCTTGGACGCATATTGTATCATTAATTTCAGTAAGTGATGTGTTAGCTCGTTCTTTTTATGAAAAAGAATGTATTATCCAAAAATGGAGCACAAGAGAGCTTGACCGTCAGATAAACTCAATGCTGTTTGAAAGACTAGCTCTTAGTAAGGATAAAAAAGGAGTACTAAAGCTCGCACAAAAAGGACAAGAGATAGAAAAAGCAGAAGACATAGTAAAAGATCCTTATGTACTGGAGTTTCTAGGTCTCCCTCAAGATTATAAGTTTTCAGAAAAAGAACTTGAAGAAAAAATAATAGATAACATGCAGAATTTTCTTCTCGAATTAGGACAAGGCTTTTCTTTTGTCGCCAGACAATTTAGAATATCTTTAGCCAATAAACATTTTTATGTAGACCTTGTGTTTTATCATCGAATATTAAAATGTTTTGTATTGATAGACCTAAAAGTTGGAAATGTAACACACCAAGATATAGGACAAATGAATTTATATCTAAATTACTTCAATAAAGAAGAGATGGCAAAAGATGACAACGAACCAATAGGCATAGTTTTAGGTGCGGAAAAAGATCATGTGCTTGTAGAATTTGCTTTAGGTGGCATCTCAAATAAACTATTTGCTTCAAAATACAAATTATCATTGCCAAATAAACAATTGCTCGAAAGAGCCGTAAAACAAATGGTTTCTCAAGAAATAAATATAAGTAAAAAGGGGTAATCATGAAAAAACGATCCGCTACAATAAAACGAAAAACCAAAGAAACCGATATCAGCCTAAAACTTACGATTGACGGAACCGGCAAAAGTAAAATCGATTACCCTATCCCCTTTCTCTCTCACATGTTTACCCTCTTTGCCAAACACGGCCTTTTTGACATAGCTCTCAAAGCGACAGGAGATATAGATGTAGACATACATCATCTCTTTGAAGATACTGGGATTTGCCTCGGAGAGGCTTTCGCCAAAGCGCTTGGCAATAAAAAACAGATTGAGAGATACGGGCACGCGATAATCCCTATGGACGAATCGCTGTCTGATATCAAAGCGGCAATTGACATAAGCGGCAGGCCACATTTAACCTATAAAGTTAAGTTTGAGCCGGAAATATTGCTCGCAAAATTCAAAAAAAAGAATATCAACCTTGTTTTAGATCCTGAAATGCTCCGCGAATTTTTCGAATCGTTTGTTTATAAGGCCGGGATTTCCCTGCATATCGACCTTATTCGCGGGAAAAATACACACCATAAAATTGAATCGCTTTTCAAGGCATTTGGAGTAGCCCTCTCCAATGCATGTAAGATCAATCCGCGGAAAAAGGGGATCCCTTCAACTAAAGGTGTTTTGTAAAAAACATCTCTATGCCTTATGAACCCCGATTAGGATAATCGGGGTGAAGAACGCGAATATCGCAAGCAGTTTAAGGCTATCAGGCTCTTGATAAAAATTTGCGACATACAAACCTAAATCACATACGGTGTTATCATAAACACAATCTCTGTCTTTGCTTTCTCAACTGTTTTGTTTTGAAACAATAATCCCAAAATTGGTATTTGACCCAAAATAGGAACTTTTGCAACATTTGTCCTTTCTGTTTCTGAATCGAGCCCGCCAACAACAATCATCTCCCCATTTTTGGTTTTGAGTGTCGCAGATGCGTTGCGCGTCGAAATTACAGGAAATTCTCCTGCCGGGGTAGTCCTCCACTCAGAGATTGAAGAGACCTCAGGCGCAAGAGTCATTACAATTTGGGAATCTTTTCCAAGCTGAGGGGTAATTTTAAGTTTTACTCCCGCATCTATATATTCTATCGTCCATTGAGTAGAGGTAGAGGTCGAAGAGACCGGTACAGCATAAGGGATTCGGCTCCCTATATTTATTACAGCCTCACAGTTATCAAGTGTCGCAATTCGAGGAGAAGCTACAACATGGGCTTCACCTTTTGATATTAAAGCGTTAATTGTACTCCTTATATCCTCACAATCTTCATTTATAAATCTAAAAATTCCATTATTGTAATCAACCCCCATTCGTACGGAATCGCTTTTCGATATCTCTACAACCTGCCCTTCAAGCAATATCTGGGGAACAGGGAGATCTATTTTCTGGATAAGTCTTTTTGCATCAGAAACCTCGCTCTCCTTCCCTCCTACTATTAAACGATTAGACATCCCCCCCACGATAACAGAGAGATTGGGAAGTATCTTGTTTAAGATGGTAGAAACTTTATCAGCAGATAGGTATTTTAATTCAATAGCCCCGTAAACCCGTTCATATCCTGTTTGTGACAAATCTTGAGGGAGGGTTGATACAAGTATTGAATTTCCTTTCTTTTCACAAGTAAATCCGTTTGTCTTTAAAATATAATCTATTGCTTCAGAAGGATTAACATTTCTTAGATGAAGAGTTACCTTTTTCTGCGAGGATGGATCTGATGGAAGAACAATATCCAATCCTGCCTGAAGAGCAAGCGCTCCTACAACATCCAAAACATTAGCATTATCAAAATCAATTTTTCTAATTATATCTTCCGCAAAACAATTCCCCATCAACAAAAAAATAATTATAAAGAAGGAGGTTATTAAGGTAAAGATGTAATTAATCGCAGCCCCATTGTGATCTTTTATTTCCCCAAACATAAAATAACCTCCTTTTCAGAAATTCTTTCAACCTTATACGGGCCAATATCTTCCCCCCTAGCGACCAAAGCCCCCTTACCACCTATTTCGATGAGAGCCCTGGAGGGAGTGCCGTATATAACCCCAGCAACACGGGCAAACCCGAGAAGTGTTTCAACTGGCTCGCTCTTTAAAGAGATAATATTCCCCATCTGTTTAGAATACAAAAACACCGGTTTTTGAGAAACAGTCTCTTCTGACGGTTGATCAACAACTATCTCATTTTCCTGGTTAAGAGCCTCTCTCTTTTTCTCTTTGTCATCAACCTGCGAATCGGAAGGATTGCAGGCTGAAAGAAAAAACGGAAATAATAAAATCAAGATGATTAATTTAAGTTTTATTCTTTTGCCCTCACTATCAAAGAATTTTGATGTGGGGCTTATAAATCCTATTTTTGTTTTTGGCTTTTCAGGCAGCGCCATAAGTCTTCTGATTGCTTCAAAGATAACTACTATCTCTTTGTCATGAGAATTAATCCTTTCTTCTAATTTTTCAAGTTTTGTGGATAGCTCCTTGCTTTCGGACAATATATTTCTTAATTTTGTGAATGTCCTCATTATTTGAATATTTACTTCAACAGCCTTTTCACTCTTTAAAACAGAAGAAAGCATTGCAACTCCGTTTTCTGAAAAAACATACGGCAAATGTCCGCCAAAATATTTTTTGTGTGGTATCACATTTTGTGATACCAGCCATTCTGCCTCAATCTTGCCTAATTTAAACATAAAGTCAGAAGGGAATCTTTTTAAATTTCTTTTTACTGCTTGATTGAGAACAAAAGTTTTAATTCCATAAAGATTAGCAATGTCTTTATCCAACATAACCCTCTGTCCTCTTATTAAATAAATTTTGTTTTCTATTCTTTCCACAGGTATTAAATTTTTCATTTTATAAATCCTATTTTTGTTTTTGGCTTTTCAGACGGCGCCATAAGCTTTCTGATTGCGTCAAATATAATTATTATCTCTCTATCGTGCTTACCTATTCTCATCTCAAGTTTTTTAAACTTCTGGACAAGGTCTTTATGCGTGGCTAAAACTTCCCTTAATTTCACAAAAGCTCTCATTATGAATATATTCATCTGGACTGCTCTTTTACTTTTCAATACTGAAGAGAGCATTGCAATTCCCTGTTCAGTAAAGGCATATGGCAAATATCGTCTTCCTCCTTTTTTTGAGGTCGCAAATTGCGACCTCAATTTATCCCTTTCTTTATCACTTACAACAAACGCCGAAGATAATAAGACCGCACACTCATCTTCAGTAAGTTGAAACATAAAATCATCGGGGAATCTGTCCAAGTTTCGCTTAACCTGTTCATTTAATCTTTTAGTAGGAACTTCATAGAATTCTGCCAAATCGAAATCAAATATTACTTTTTGATTTCTTATTAAATAAATTTTGTTTTCTATTCTTTCCACGGGTATTAAATTTTTCATTTTATAAATCCTATTTTTGTTTTTGGCTTTTCAGGCGACGCCATAAGATTCTTCTCCTGCTCCAACTTGAGGTCGCAATTTGTGACTTCAAATATTTACTAGCAATTTTCATACCAAGGAATTATTTGGTATTACAAGGCGGGTATTCGTCAAAAATGTTTAAAAAATCGTCAGAACTAACTTGTTTTTACAAAGGCTAAGCCTAATTTCGCAACACGCCCCGTGAACCCCGATTATTCACCCCGATTAGGAGAATCGGGGTTCACGTCAGAATCAATAACCAACAAATTGTCAAACATTACTCGAGTATGAATAATCAAGGTGAAAAAGGGACAGATTTCAAAAAAGAGAAGGAGATTATCGGTTTATCAAGGCTTTTTCAGCAGCTTCCCACATAATTTCAATGGGGGGTTCTTCGTCAGTAAATATAGAAAAAGCAAGCGCGCCTTGTCTAACCAACATTCCAAGCCCTGAAATAGCTTTTGCGCCAGCCTCTTTAGCTTTTTTAAGAAGCCGTGACTCTCTTGGATTGTAAACAAGATCATATACAACTAAATGGGAATGCAATTCGCAATCGTAAGGGAGAGGGATCTCTTCAACTTTTGGATACATTCCAATCGGAGACGAATTTACTAAAAGCTGAGCCTCTTTTATTATCCCTCCTATCCCGTCAATAGGGATAAATTTACATTTGCAATGCAACTCAGCGTTAATATAACCTGCAAGCTCCTCAGCTTTTTCAGAAATAACATCAGAAATAATTATTTTTTTAGCTTTAGATTCGGCAAGCATGACAGAGACTGCCCGCCCAGCTCCACCAGCACCCAACACAACAGCAATTTTATCTTTTGGATCAAAATTTCCGTCTTCATTCAAAGATTGAATAAAAGCAGGCCCATCTGTATTATAACCTATGAGTTTGTCATCACGATTTACAACAGTATTTATGGCCCCTATAAGATCGGCCAATTTAGTAACATCATCAACATATCTCATTAAATCACATTTATAAGGAACAGTAACGTTAAAACCCAGATAATCATTCCCTCTGAAATCATCAACTTCATCTCCTAATTCCTCAGGACGAACTTCGTAAAGAGAATACTCAGCATCTATTCCCAAAGCTTTAAAAGCAGCATTGTGCATTGCAGGAGAGATACTATGCCCTAAAGGATATCCTATTAATCCTGTTTTTTTCATTGGCAATAATTATATCATTTATATGAGATTGTAGAAAGAAAAGTATTAGCCCCGATTATTCACCCCGATTAGGAAATCGGGGTTCAGTTATTCCAAATTCTTGACAAAGCATTGCGGCATACGTTATCATTTAAAAGTTCTAAATTGAAAGAAAATTATTGTTTTAACCGTGGCTCCAAGTCTTATTATTTAAAAAAGAGAGGCAGGTGAAAAAATGGCAAAAACGCTATATTTCGGCAACTTGCCGTGGAAAACAAATGAAGAAGAGTTGAGCTCTTTTATCGAACCACATGCGCCAGTTATTGCCGCACGCATAATAAAAGAAAAAGAGACCGGCAGATCTAAAGGATATGGTTTTGTTGAGGTAAATGATGAGCATGCCGAAAAAATCATGACAAATTTAAATGGAGCTACTTTAGGAGGAAGAACAATCAATATTAACGAAGCTAAAAGAAAAGAAAAAAATGGATGAAGAAAAGATTAAAAAAAAATTAAAAAAATGGCTTTCTCCGCTCCGTTTTGCTCATTCCGTAAGAGTCCAAAAAACCGCTATTAAGCTGGCAAAAATACACAAAGCAAATGTAGAGGACGCATCTATTGCGGGCCTTTTGCACGATTGCGGGAAATATGTCTCAAAAGAAAAAATACTTACAGAAGCAAAAAAGTTAAAGATTCCGATAAATTCAGAAGAAAAAGCTCATCCTGGCACAATTCATGCAAATTTAAGTTTTGTTTTATCAAGAAAGAAATTTGGCGTACAAAAGAAGTCAATTTTACTGGCCATTAAAAAACATACTGTAGGATCAAAAAAGATGTCCCTTCTTGAAAAGATTATATACTTGGCCGATCATACAGAACCAGAAAGAAAATACAAAGGGATAGAAGCAATCAGAGAGTTATCCTTCAAAAATATGGATAAAGCAATATTTAAATGCACAAGCTCAATGATAAGAGATCTTCTCCTTCAAAAACTTCCAATTGCCTGCGAAACTGTAAAAACTCGCAATTATTATTTGAAAACAAATGAATGAAAAAAATAATGATCCTGGGTTTGATCTTATAAAAAAAATATACAAAAAAGAAGAAACTTTTGATAAAAAATCTAATCCCAACACCCCAAAAAAACACAAGGATATTTTAAGAAAAATTTTTATAGGGGTTTTAATATTCTTGGTCGTTTTTTTATCGTCCCTCCTCGGTTTGGGTGTCGCACTATTTTCAAAATTTATGCTTTTTGAAACCATGTTAACTTTAATGCCCGGAGAAAAACTTCTCGGAAAAACAAACATTTTAATTTTGGGGATTGATCAGGAAGGCTACGCTAAAAGATCCGATACAATGATGGTAGTAAATATTGACCCGTCAAAAAACAAAATAGGAATAATTTCCATACCAAGAGACCTAAGAGTAAATATTCCCGCAAGAGGGAACGACAAAATAAACCACGCTTTTGCATATGGAGGGGTCTCCCTTGCAAAATCAACTGTAGAACAATTTTTAAATGTAAAGATTCCTTTTTATATAGCAATTAATTTCCCGGGTTTAAAAACAATAATAGATGAAATAGGCGGGGTTGAAATAAACGTTGAGAAAAGAATGTACTATGTTGACCATTCACAAAATCTTTTTGTAGATTTAAAACCGGGGCTACAAAAACTTTCAGGGAAAGATGCTGTTTTGTATCTTAGGTACAGATCAGACGGCGGAGACCTACAAAGGATTAAAAGACAGCAAGAATTTGTAAGATCGTTTGCCAAACAACTTACAAGCAAGCAAAACTTTATGAAATCTCCACAACTGATATTAAAACTTTTCAGTTGTCTTGACACAAATCTTTCTACAAAACAAATTATGGGATTAGCTCTTAACATGAGAAAAATTTATGACTACGGCGAAATAAAGATGACATCGCTTCCAGGTTATGATGATATAATAAACGGAATATATTACATGGAACCATTCCCCGAAAAAATCAAAGAATCTGTAGAGGAATTTTTATTATAAGTTTATAATAAACTTGCACAAAAAATATGTCAAAAAACATATCGACTGAAAAGCTTTTATCACTTATAATAAAGTGGGCTGAAGATAAAAAAGCAATAAATCCAATCACCCTGGATTTAAGTTTTCTGGATCGAATGACCGATTATATGATTGTGGTATCGGGGGATGCAGATCCACATGTTAAAGCCATTGCAAGAGAGATAGAATCCCAACTAAAAAAAGCAGGGATTAAGGATTTTTTATGGGAAGGGAGTACAAAGTCAGGATGGATAATCTTTGATTTAGGAGAGGTCATTGTCCACATAATGCTTGAAAAAGAACGAAGTTACTATAATCTTGAAGAATTGTGGGGAAAGAAAGCTATTATATACCATTAATGATTTTGTTATAAGTCATCTGTTAATGGTTTTAGGTTATACGGGGCCGTAGTTCAGCTGGGAGAACGCTTGACTGGCAGTCAAGAGGTCAGGGGTTCAATCCCCCTCGGCTCCAGTTTTTGTGGTTTGTAGTTAGTATTTTGTAATTTGTAAAAACCAAATACAAATTACAATTGCTAATTACAAATTACTTAGAGCTAAATACTAACTACTCACACTTAACTTCCAGCGCTTCTCTTGAAACTAAGCTTTCCTTCATGATAAACTTGTATTTTATCGGCAGAGAATTATAATCAAAATTTATTTTAATAATATATTAAGAAAGGAGCGCTTCTGGTAAAAGTTAATTAGTATTGATGTATAAAAGGAGATGTAGTAAAAATGGCAAAGAAATCGGGAAAGAACACAAAGTATATTTATAGGTTCGGCGGGAAGAAGACAGACGGTGACGCAAAAATGAAAAACCTCCTCGGTGGTAAAGGGGCAAATCTTGCAGAAATGGGATCACTTGGAATCCCAGTGCCGGCAGGATTTACAATTACCACAGAGATGTGCACGGTTTATTATAAAATGAACCGCAAATATCCAAAAGAGCTTGATGCCCAAATAAAAGAAGGGATTAAGCATATTGAAGCTACAATGGGAGCGAAATTTGGAGACAAGAAAAATCCTCTCCTTGTTTCTGTCCGTTCCGGCGCAAGAATATCGATGCCTGGAATGATGGATACTGTTTTAAACCTAGGGTTAAACGACGAAACCGTTTTAGGATTAGTTGAAATGTCTGGGAATGAAAGGTTTGCTTGGGATTCTTACAGAAGGTTTGTCCAAATGTATGGAGATGTCGTTCTTGGTCTTAAGCCTCAAACAAAAACAGATATCGATCCTTTCGAAGAGATAATGGATAAAGTAAAAGAAGAAAAAGGCGTAAAGCTCGATCTTGAGCTTGCGACAGAAGATTTAAAAGAATTAGTAAAACGTTTTAAATCAGCCATCAAAGAAAGAAAAGGAATTAATTTCCCTGAAGACCCATGGAAACAGCTTTGGGGAGCAGTTGAAGCGGTATTTGGCTCATGGATGGGAGATAGGGCTATAAAATACAGAAATATCAACAAGATTCCTCATGATTGGGGAACAGCTGTTAATGTGCAGGCAATGGTTTTTGGAAATATGGGCGACGATTCCGGAACCGGAGTTGCCTTTACAAGAAATCCCGCAACAGGAGAAAGAAAATTTTACGGAGAATATTTGATTAACGCGCAGGGAGAAGACGTTGTCGCGGGGATCAGAACTCCCCAACCGATAAACAAATCGACAAAATCTTCCGCTGACCAAAAAACATTGGAAGATGTAATGCCAACGCCATATAAAACTCTTGAAGCTATCTACAAAAAACTTGAAAAGCATTATAAAGAAATGCAGGATATTGAGTTTACAATCCAAAAAGGGAAACTTTGGATGCTTCAGACAAGAACAGGAAAAAGAACAGCCGCCGCCGCCCTTAAAATTGCGGTAGACATGGTGCAAGAAAAATTGATTGATCAAAAAACAGCGCTTATGAGAATTTCTCCCGACCAGTTAGACCAACTTCTTCACCCCATGTTTGACCCAAAAGCAAAAAAAGAAGTTATTGCAAAAGGACTTCCCGCCTCCCCCGGAGCCGCAACAGGACAGGCAATTTTTCACGCCGATGAAGCCGAAGCACTGGCAAAAGACGGGAAGAAAGTCATTCTTATAAGGATTGAAACTTCCCCTGAAGATATCGGCGGAATGGATGCAGCGCAAGGAATATTGACCGCGCGCGGCGGTATGACTTCTCATGCGGCTGTAGTTGCCCGAGGCATGGGAAAATGCTGCGTCGCAGGCTGCGGCGCGATAAATATCAACTACAAAGAAAAACAATTTGAAGTTGGCGGAACTGTTATTAAAGAAGGAGACTGGGTCTCTTTAAACGGCAGTACCGGAGAGGTAATGAAGGGACAA